>NZ_OY762552.1:2682500-2946973 GCF_963666025.1 uncultured Methanobacterium sp.
ATGTAAAAATTGGTAAAAATGCAAGAGTCATGCATGGTGCATCTATTGTTGCCGAAGGGGGTTCTGTTGAGATTGGTGATAACTGTGTTATCCTGGAAAATGCTGTCCTCAGAAGCACCAGGAAACATTCTTTAAAAATAGGTAACCATGTATTAATTGGACCAAACTCGCATGTTGTAGGCTGTACAGTTGAAGAAATGTTTTCATAGCAACAGGGGCCTCAATCTTCCATGGAGCAAGATTATGTAAGAATTCTGAGGTCCGTATAAATGGAGTTGTCCATATAAAAACCTTAATACCTTCTAATGTAACTGTGCCCATTGGTTGGGTTGCTGTGGGGGATCCTGCAAGAATACTGCCTTCGGATAAACATGATGAAATCTGGGAGCTTCAAAAACCCTTAAATTTTCCAGAATACGTTTATGGAATTGATAGGAAAGCAAATGGGGAATCAAACATGCCAGAAATTTTAAAAATCATGACAGATTCCCTGAAAAGTCATAGTGATGATGAGGTTATCCATGAGTAAAGTAAGATTTTTTATCTCTCACCTATTTTTGGACTAACCTATTTTTAAACAATATGTTTTAAGGGGAAAAACATGTTTTAAGGATTGCTGACAAAAATATAAGCGGACAGGTTATCCAGTATTTTAGTAACAGTTCTTGACAACTCCCAGAACTGTTCGTAAACTCAGAACTGTTCGTAACAAATATTATATGGATTTAAATGGAATAATTCAAGCAGGTAACTGAGATAATTCAAGCAGGTGATATAATGGATAATAAAGAAAAGGTAATTAAAGCTTTCAAAGAATCTGAAGAACCTTTAAACGCCACAAAAGTCAGCCAGATATCTGGTGTGGAGAAAAAAGAAGTTGACAAGATCATGAAAGAACTTAAAAAAGATGAAACTATCATTTCTCCTAAAAGGTGCTACTGGGCATTAAATGAATAGAGTAACCCAAAACAACTATTATTAATCTTTTTTTTCATTTACCTAGTTTTAAAACTAAGCAATTTAAACTATAAATTTTATATTTTGACTTTTTTCTAAGAAGTTCCATCATAACAAAACACAGAATAACAAAATCATCAGAACAATAACAAATCATTGGAACAATATCAACTAATTTATTAAGGACTTTAAATAAGGATTAATTAACTGATTAAGTGTTCTTTTAACTGAATTGTTTTAATTAAAATGGGCAGATGAGTACTATGAAACTTTACGTGATAAGTTCAGGGAAGTATGGTAGTCGCATTGTCAACAGTCTGGCGGAACTGGGACTGGCCAGTAGCATGGTGGGGTTAGAAGAAATTCCGGATGACCTTCCGGAGTTTATCGATGACTTCCAGCAGTACGTGCCAAAATCCATACCTCAGGCAGATTTAATTCTGGCAGTGGGACTCTACGGTGATGTTAACATGATAGTGCCCCTCATTGCGGAGAAAAGTGGGGCCAAATCTGTGATCATACCCCTCCATGACCCTGCACAGGTACCTCCTGGTCTGCAACGGGAGATAGAAGAATCTGCACCTGATGTGAAGATAGTATTCCCCAAACCATTCTGTTCCTTAGAACCAGTTGGAGACACTTACATCGATGAATTTGCTCACCAATTCGGTAAACCGAAACTGGAAATAGATGCGAATAGTCTCATCAAGCATGTGAAAGTACTCCGAACTGCCCCCTGCGGCAGCACTCATTACATAGCAGAGAATATTGAAGGCATACCCAGTGAGGAAGCAGAACTGGAAGCAGGTAACAAACTCCACAACTATCCCTGTAATGCCAGCATGGCCACTGATCCAGTGGTGGGAGATACCATACTCCACCTGGCAGGATATCAGGTCAAAGAAGCTGTACGCAGAGGTATTGGTTTTGCAATGAAATCCGCAGTGGTGGATCATGAAACCTGTGAAGCCGATGAATGCCAGCACGAATGTATTAAACACTGTCCCCAGGTACAGATTGGCCTGGACACTGTAACTCTAAATGAAAATGAGCAGGCAGTAATTGACCCTGCCAGCTGTGGATGCTGTGAGATATGCATTCAGGAATGTCCATATGGATCCATAGAAATGGAAGAAAAAAAATTCTTGTTAGATTAGAACATTAATTATTAAATTGGATATTTAGGTGTTAAATTAACATTAAAGCGTTAGATTAAATATTAATAGTCAATTGAACACTAAACTGTTTAGGATTGGAACATTAAAGAAATTCACACTCAAAAGTGATAAAAAATGAATGGTAAGGTAATCTTTTTAGGAGCTGGCCCTGGCGACCCGGAACTACTAACTATCAAAGCCGCTAAAGTTATTGAAAACGCAGATGTAATCATATATGCTGGATCCCTGGTAAACCCTGAGGTCCTATCAGGAGCCAAAGAAGGGGCCCAGATCCACAACAGCGCCCACATGAATCTGGATGAAATTGTCCAAATGATGGAAAAATCCACCAATGAAGGGAAGCTGGTTGCCCGGGTGCACACCGGTGACCCGGCTATCTACGGGGCAATTGCTGAGCAGATACAGTACCTTAAAGTTAAAAATATCCATTACGAAATCATCCCTGGTGTAAGTTCCCTGTTTGCCTCTGCAGCGGCACTTGAAGCAGAATTAACCCAACCTGAAGTTTCCCAGACAGTTATAATTACCCGTCCCTCTGGCCGCACACCCAAACCAGAACGGGAGGCCATTTTCCGTCTGGCAGAGCACCAGGCCACCATGTGTATATTCCTGGGAGTCCACATGATCGGTAAAGTAGTATCAGAACTTTTAACCTTCTACGACCCCGGGACTCCAGTGGCTGTGGTTCAGAAGGCCAGCTGGGATGATGAAAAAATAGTCAGGGGTACCCTTGAAGATATAGTTGACCAGGTACAGGATGCCGGTATCACCAAGACCGCTCTTATTGTGGTGGGAGATGTGCTTGGTACAGATGCAGTGACTCCATCCAAACTCTATGATGCCCACTTCACACATGAGTACCGGAAGGGTGAAGGAGAATAGTTAATGGTGGTTCTCTTTTAATTAAAAGAGGGTTATTCTTAGATTAAATGTATGCTTCGGATTTTTTTAAATTCTTTTTTTATTTTAAGCATTTCTCATAAAATTAAGAGTGTTTACTTTTTTAAAATGAATTAGTTTATGAGAATTAGTTTATGAGAATTAGTTTATGAGAATTAGTTTTTATGAGAATTTTAATTGAAAATAGGATAATACATGAGAATAAACCCGGATTATTAAATTAAAAACCAGAATTAAATTAAAATCAGAATGAGATGAAATCAGATTAATTAAAATAAGGGAGTTTATGTTTATTTCCCCATAGCTCTCCATATCATCCTGGAGACACTGTGTAAGATCAATCCAGTGAAGGCTATGAAGGTTCCCATGATGGCAATGAGGGCTGCCAGTGTGGTGGGTAACAGGGTGGTCATTTGACCTCCCAGGTACTCTCCAAAGAATTTTAAACCTAGTATCATACCAATTATCACCAGAATAATTCCTGGAAGGGTGAAGTAATATAATGGCCGGTTGAATTCCATGTCCTGTAGGATTCGCACCAGAACACTCACTCCATGGCTGAAGGGATTCTTCTTATGATGGCTTTCTTCGCCATAGGTGGTGGATATTTCCACTTCTTTAATCCTTAAACCTGCTTTGGCAGCTTCAATAAGCATTTCACTTTCAATGGTATAATCAAGACTATGGAATCGGAATATTGGTATGGTATGGCCGGCAAAGGCCCTGAAACCACTCTGGCTGTCGGTTACATCCATTTTACCACTGATGTTAGTGGCAGTATCCAGCACGTTCTGCCCCACCCGTCGATAAGCCGGTGTTTCATCCCCATTACCATTTAAGTATCGGCTGCCATTTACCACATCTGCCTCATCCTTGAGTATGGGTTCTAGAAGTCGGGGTATTTCCTCAGGTTCGTGTTGACCATCAGAGTCCAGGGTGACTATGATATCTGCATCTTTAGCTGCCTTAAAACCAGTCTTGAGTGCAGCTCCTTTCCCCTGATTTTGGGGGTGTGATATAACTTTAGCTCCAGCTAATTTGGCTAGCTCTGCAGTTTTGTCCTGGCTGCCGTCATCCACTACGATAACCCGTAATACCTGTTGACGTGTCCCTAAAACCACACTTCCTATGGTTTTTTCTTCATTGTAAGCAGGTATGATGGCAGTGATTTTTATTAATATTCCTCCCAATGGGTAATAATATTGTAAAGATATAACAATATTTTTAATTCAGGTTCATATTCGTTAATAAATATGTAAATAAAGATACTTTACTTTTATGGTATTATATTAAACAAATTACGTAATATATTTTATTATATGCTTATTTTGAGTAACCAGCTCTCACTATACTCTAAGCTCTCACTATACTCTAAGCTCTCACTATACTCTAAGCTCTCACTGACTCTACTATAATGATAGTTAACAACTCAGTATTTTATTCCCTTTTCTTATTTCAAGCAATAAGAGTGTTTAATTTGTTTAGAGAAGTTATTTTTAATTAGACTAATTATTTGTTGCTAAAACTTATAAAACTTCTCATATATGCTGCTAGAAAATGATGTTTCATCTAATAATAGTTACAGTTATATGTCAATAGCAATAAAATCTTAATATCGGTTTTGATGGATAGTTAATGAGAATTTTAGATTCAATTCACTGATTACATAAAAATACATATTAACTCCATTCAACATTTAAATCCAAACTGGGAGTAATGAACTTGAAGATCAATGAAATGGTAAATGAAAAACGTTTTCAAACGGGATTACCCATTAATTATATTATAACTCTCATTGCTTACCTTTTAGCCCTCATTGGGGCTGAACTCCTAACCACTTATGTTAATAAGACTTGGGGGTTGGCTGCTCATACCATAATCCTCTTTGCTCTTTTGGTTAATGCTGCCATGGTGGAATCTAATGATTTTTCCAACCTGCTCCGCAGTATGATGGCCATACCCATCATACGGATTGTAGGACTTTCAGTACCCATGATGCAGATAAAACCATTATACTGGTTCCCTATTGTTGCTATACCCCTTTTTGCAGCATCCATTGCCATCATGCGCAGTCAAAAATTATCCCTGGCTGATGTGGGATTTATACTGGGTAATGTTAAAGTTCAACTTCTAATTGCAGTTACTGGATTCTTTACGGGTATTATAGAGTTTTTCATCCTCAGACCGGATCCATTGATCTCCCAGTTTACCCCAATGCTTATTATTGGAGCTTTCTTCATACTACTGATATCCACTGGGCTGGCTGAGGAATTACTGTTCAGGGGGATACTGCAAAACAATGTTACCAACATGTTTGGGGTGGCATTCGGTCTTCTCTACACATCCCTGGTGTTTACCACCATGCACATTGGCTGGATCTACTTTGCGGATTTAGTCTTCGTGTTCTGTGTGGCCATGTTCTATGGTGCCTGCCTAATTAAAACCAAATCCATAGTTGGAATAACCGTTGCTCACGGAATATCCAATTCAATGCTGTTTTTAGTGATGCCCTTTGTGAACTTAGCTGCCTTTGGCCTACATTAGGTTAGTTCGTTTCTTGGTGAAGTGGAGGTATCCTTCCAAAGCAAAGGAATGGATAACTAAATACCCATCTTGCATTTTTCAATCAATTTTTAAGAAGTATGCTTCTTCAATGATTGCAGTTTTTATTTTTGAAAATTTTTCTTCATAGTACCAGTGAATTCTTCATAGTATCAGTTAATTCTTTATCAATATCAGTGAATATCTTAAAATTCCAGTTAAATGGATTATAAAAGGTCCAGTTAAGGGGTTATAAATGAAAATAATTATTTTTGAAGGGATTTAAGATGAAAAACAGGATTTAAGATTTAAGATCCACTGGGATATAAGAGATACAGTTTAAGATTTAAGATTCCATTGGGATAAATAGATACAGGTTTAGTTTAAGATTCCATTGGGATAAATGATGAAACGTTTCGATTGAACTAATCCAAGAGAATTATTTAAAATAAATATAAAAAAAGGGAATGGTTAGTTAAAGGTAGTATGTCTTTTGAACACTTTTTGCAGTAGATCTCTGATTGTTAGGATAGTAAATGAAATCACTGACTCCTAGAATACGGAAACCCTCTTGTTTTAAAGTGTAAGTCCCTTCCCAATCAGTTATCACTCCATCAATAGTGAAATTGCCCGTGAAGGTCTTACCATCGTTCTGGAAGTAAGTGATACCAGTCCATGCTGCGCATGTCAGATTCATGTGTCCCTTGAAGGTGGTGTTGAACATGGCACCCTTAACATTCTTGGTTATGAGGGCGTAAATGGTTCCAGGGGTTACCTTGATCTGGTCAATTTTCCCGGTACCGGTGAGTCCATCGGCAGTGTAATCCAGGGGACTTTCGGATTTTTCAGCACCGGAGAGCTTTAAGAAAAAGTTGAAATCATTTCCCTTTCCATTGATCTTATAAAAGCCACCCATTGATGCAGAGTTGGGATCAGATGGATTGGTTGGGGGTATCCATACTTTAGCACTGTAATTGTAGGTTATCTGGCTAAAAACCAGGCCACTGACAAATCCACTGGAAGCTTCTACCACTGCGAGAGAGGAGAAGGCCACTACCAGTACCACTGCTATTATTAAGATTTTTTGATTCATTTCAATCAATAAGCTGTTTAATTTTTACATTAATCAATTTCTTAGATTCTGTTTATTTATTGGATTCTGGTTATAGATTCTGGTTTAAACTAGATATTAAATAGATCTATTAAATGTAAACTGAAAAAGAAGCTAAAAATAAAATAAAAAAAGGGGTGTATTGTTAGACAATACTTGTAACTGCTTGGCACAGTTCAGGAACTCTGCTTATGGTGATGGTTACCGATCCATCTGCATTTACAGTGATTATTTCTTCCTCATATAGAGGTTCCTGAGTACTGGTATCAATGCCCTGTATTTTAGCGAGTTCTGCTGGTGTTGTTGCAATGTACGCTATGCTATCAGTGATGTTTGCTGGAAGTGTAGATATGTTCAGTGGGTTAAAGTTTACATTGGTGGAACTTGCACTTGCAGTTGGGTATCTGGTATTGGACCAACCCTGGAATGATATGTTGAGGGCTCCTACGCCACCACCGGTGGTGTTGAAAAGTCCTTTCCAAGATTGTACTCGTATAACAGTTCCTGCAGGTAATGGTGCGTCACCATATCCTAGTGCCTGGGATAAATCAATTGTCACGTTTCCATTGGGTTTGATGAATGTATCCGCCCAGATGGTCATATTAGTCCCATTTTTATTGGTGGCGTTGGCATCTATTTCTATATGTGCCCAGGTACTACCATTGTTGAAAATCGCAAGTTTAGTCCCGTTTTCCGATATTGCATTGGCATTGGTGCCGTTTGTTTTAGTATTATCATTGCATCCGGATACAGCCACAACCACTATGACTACTGCCAGGATGGCTAATAATCCTATTTTGTTTTTCATTCCCTACCACTCCTAGAGTATAGTAACAACTTTGTAGGTGACTACTGCACCAAATACGAATAATAATGGCAGTATTGCCACATTAGAGCTGTTAACAAAAGTATTTATTTTATTATTTTTATGGGCTTCGGAGCTTAAAATCTCTTTAAGAGCCAAAAACGCTATAAGGGCCACTACAGCTATTAAACTATACCCTAAAATGTCTGCAGAAGTCACTGCTGTGGTGGCAGTGGCTGCAGATGTAGCTGCAGTGGTGGTGGTTGTAGTGGTAGTGGCTGTAGTTACAGTCGATATCATGTGTATACCTTCTTTTTCTTTTAATATATATTATTTTCCTTTTACTGACAATATAAGGTTCCAATCCCAATAAACACCATCTTTATCAGTTTAAATGATTGGATGGTGGCTAAAGTAGCAAATTAGACATACAATATTATTTTTTTTAATATAAATAAGCTTTACTAAATAATTCTTTGGTGATTACCATCACACGTAATCAATTGGAGTGGGTACTGTAAATATTTAATAAAAATATAAATGGATGGATGGGGATGGAAGATAGTCCAATCAAAGGGGTTAGCCCAATCAAAGAGGTAAAATATAAATTGCCTCTAAATCAGATTTAAGTCACGTTTAACCACAGGTGCAGTGAGCGATAATCTGTCTGGTTGTTTGGTAACTTGTAGAGTAAAAACTCCAGTTTCTTTTGACCGGTAGAACCAGCGGTGAAAGTGTAGGGTATCTCCATCTCCTGCCCATTGGTTAAAGTTAGTGTCTGATTTTTAAGGATGGTGCCATTTACTTTCACTACCAGTAAGTAATCTTGGGTGGTGTATTCATGATTCACCACTCCAATGGTCATGGAGCCGTTCTGGCCTGTGGTGAGGTTAGTGGGATAGTTACTGGCAGTACCATTTGATCCTAAGATGTAGAACTCGGTGAATTTTTCCCCCTGTTTGGGTTTGACTATGATGTAAACCGTGGTGGAAATTGCTAGGATGATGGTAATAATCAGTATAATGGATAGGATCCTCTCTGTTTTTGACTCTCCCCTGAATGAACCTTTAATACCCTTTGCAAACTGGCCGAAGGGTACAAAGAACCGTTCTTCTTCAGGTAGTTTCCTCCGTCTTAAAAAGGCAATGGCACACATGGCCAGGGTGAAAATGGTTAGACTGATTAGTATTGGGTCCAGGCGAATTCCCCAGGGTGTGTAATTAAGTGCCAGGCCAATGAGGGGTGTTACTGCAATACTCAAACCGAAACTCAAAGCCGCCCTTTCAATACCATCTAGATCACCCCATTTAGGGAAAAGAGCTGCGATTAATGTATATCCTGGGATGAATAACACCAGTAAAATTCCCAGAATGGTCCTGACGAAGGTCTTATTCAGTGGTGGAATGAGAACGAAGGCCACAGTGAGTAAGGTGATGGCCGCCACCAGAATGATATCCAAATGATAATTACGGGGTTTAAAGGTTGGAGGTGCTTTTTTAATTTCACGTTCTGAAATAATTCCACTTTCAGCAACAATTCCACTATCTGTTTTTACAGATGTGCCTATTGTTTGTAATTTTCTCAGGGTTTCTTTCCTTGCTTCCTCAGAAGGAGTTAACTCTTCAGTTTCAGCAGGTTCTTTCAGGGGAGTTTCATCTCTTTTTGGAACTTCTTCGATTTCTAGGGGTTCTTCTGCTTCTTCCTGTGGTTTGAGTTCTTTCTCCTGTTCTTCAAAGGATTCTTCCTCTTCTATAAATGATTCTCCCTGACCTTCAAAGTATTCTTCATGGGAAATCTCTTCAGGTTCTTCTGCTGGAATCTCATGGTCATGTATAGTACGCCATTTTCTGATGAATGCTCCAGCTGAGAGTAGCACCGATGCCACGAACATTATCTGTACCAGGAACTTGGGCATAGATGGTAGTAGGTGCATGTTCCATGCCAGGAAAGACATGAAGAATAGGATGATAGCAATAATCATTGTGGTTACTAAGAGATTCCTTGAACTGGCCCTGGATTTATCAGGGAAGATGATGGTTAGCCCAGCGTAACCCAGGATAAACAGGAGTAAAATAAAGAAGATAATAGAAGTGGTGTTACTTTTCAGAGGATTAAAGTAGAGGAACAGGAGTGAAATTCCACTTAAAAAGAGTATCATCACCAGATCCCAGTTTCGAAAACCAGATTTCTTTTCTGGTGCCTCATTTTCCCATACAGGTTTATCCATTTCTGCTTCGTAGTCAGTGGGTGAAGTTTTAACTGCTTCTTCTACCCTCAGGGGAACACCTTTAGGTTGTTCAGGGGAGGGATGATCTTCCTCCTCTGGAGGATATTCATGGTCTTCGGAAACGTAGTCTTCTGAAATGTATTTATCCTCATTTGGAGGGTATTTGTCTTCATCAAAGGGATATTTATCCTTAATTCTCTCGTACTGGAGTGGTTTTTCTTTTTTTAGATCCTGATATTTTTGAGGTTCGGTATCTGCGGGTTTTTCCTTAATTTCCTCTCCAGATTCATCCACCAGTTCCTCTTCAGGTTCCTCCCCCAATTCTTCTACAGGTTCATCCCCTATTTCCTCTCCAGCTTTTTCTTCAATTTCCTCAGAAGGTTCTTCCTCAGATTCCCCTTGGGCTTCGTCCTCTAAACCTTCATCATATTCATAATAGTATTCCTCAGGGGTGTCTTCTTCACCCTCTGGGGTTTCTTCTTCATAATATTCATCCTCATAATATCTCTCATCACCTTCGTAGTGATCTTCGTATTCATTTGCATCTTGCTCTGCTTTCTGGCGCATTAAAGTTGCCCGCTCGATGGATTCCTCCAGTGTGAGCTGGGCATCTCTGCGAATAGGTTCCATCTCATCTGCTGGTTCTTTCCTTCGGGCCATGGCAATTAATGAGAACACGATGGCCAGGATGAGGAGTATTTGATTGAGGTAGCCTGTGAGGAAACTCCACTTGAGACTGCTGAAAATCAATGGTAAAAACAGGATGAAAATCAGTCCCAGAACAAAGCCCAGACCTAAACGGAGTGTCCAGCCCATTTTCTCATCACTGGGCCAGATTGAGGTAATAATGGCATATCCTGGTAGAAGTAAGACTAAAATCGTTGGTAATAAGGATAATGGATATCCTTTAATCAGCTTGAGCCAGCTCATTACAAGAACTGCTGCACTGAGGATGATAATCAGTAAAAGGTCTTTCTGTGATGAGAGTTTCATAAACTGTTGTTGGGATGAAGTTGTATAAAATACTTGGTGGTGGTTGGACTAGTATTTCAATTCAGAGTTCTCCCTTAAATCAGATTCAATTAATTAGATTTTGAACAGGGAATTATAAAATTTTTTTGACAAAAAGTAAATTGATGATCAATGGGGATGTCTTAGTGGGGAAAGATCATTACCAAATGATCAAATCCCTCTTATTTTTACACTCAGGTTCTGGTAAAACATACTTTGCATAACTATTTTGTCCGATATGTCCGTTATAATGTCCGTTATAGGCTACTTTTTATTTCTGTTAAGGATACTTTCATGTACTGTCTTGAATATTTTAAGGTATTATTAAAAAGTCCTGGTGCAATTAAGAAAGTTCATATCTTCTTCCTTTCTTCTCACCAATGGCTATTATAAGTTTTTTATCCACCAGGTCTGCTAAATACCTCCGGAGTGTACGTTCATTTATTCCTGGGGAGATACGCAGGAAATCGGACATGGTTAAGGATCCATGTTCCTGTATATGTGACACTGCCTGGATCTGGCTGCGGTTGAGGCCTAAACTTTTCAAATATTCCTTATCATACACGTTTTTTAACAGGTAAACCGAGAAACCGGCAAATTCTTCTTTAAAATCAGGTTCAGGGAGCCCGGCATTTTCGAGTGACTTCATCATCTGTGGTATACCTGATCCATGAACCTCCACCAGACCTGCCTTGAAGAACATCTCTGCAATTAAAGGATTCCTGGTTGAAGAAGGGTGCGGAGTCTGGAGTTTTTCAATGGTCAGTCCACCGAATAGTTCTCCCGGGTTAAAAAACCATATCTGGTCATCAAATATTTTAATCTGAGTCTGGACCTGGAATTTGAAGTAGTCCCGGTGGACTATGGAGTTAATTAAAGCTTCACGTATAGCTTTAAGGGGGTAGTCCCAGACTTCTTCTCGGGTTAGTTTATTTTTTATTTTGAATTTCACATTGATGGAGTTTTTAATTGCCTCTTCTGCTTCTTCTGCCTGCTGGAAGAGGTTACCGGTAACTCTCCGGTCGTATATGTTCACATCATCCTTGAATCTTAACACCCTGACCAGGGCGTTGGTGAAGTACTTCTGGGGGTTCCGGCCAAAGAGGATGATGGCGGCATTGGTGAGTCTGCCGTCAACTAAGAGGTTCAGCTTTTTTAGTATTTCCTGTATTTCTGCCTTATCATCTGCTATGAGCCTGCCTCTTCTTACTGCCTTTCTGGTGAATTTCCGGAGGGACTCTTCATCAATTTCATTTATACTGTAATCATTGGTCATACCGTCCCAGTTGGTTCCGGTTAAAAAGAACTCCTGTAGCTGGTCTCCGGAGATTCTGGTGTTTTTATTTTTGATTCTTTTATAGTAACGGCCATTGTATGAAATGGGATTGGGACTTTTTTTAACGTCAATTCTCAAGATTGTTTTTTCTTCCCAGTCAAAACAGGTGATGGTGGGGGTGATTCCCATTTTATCTATTATTTTAGTGCCGATGGTTTCTTCATTACCTGAAAAACCAGGGATATTCCTTTCATTTTTAACCCCGCAGAACAGGGTCCCGCCATCAGTGTTTGAAAAAGCAGATACAGTCTGATATGCATTTTCATCCATGGATTCAGTAAATTCTACTCCCTCTTGCTTCCCTTCTAGTAAGATTCTGGAAAAATTCATTTAAAAACTCCAATTCCTTAATATTTTAGTTAAATTTGTTAATTTAAGAGACTACTTCTGTAATTTATGGGATATAACTATTGTTCTTTAGTAAAAACTATTGTTTTTAGTAAATTTGAGGTGTTTTTAGTAAATTTGAAGATTATAAAAAGGATTCATATTAAGTACTTGTTAATTAAATCCTGATTTTCTTCAACTAACCGGTGATTGTACTTTTTAACTTCCCTGGATTCTTTTATTATATTCCATAAAATGGAAGCTACCTTCATCTTATTTGTGAAGATCTTATTCTGGGGATCATTACAGAAATCTTTATAAAAACTATTCCACTGGCAGGTCTTTATAGAAGTTTGAACCTTGGTATGGTCTACTTCCTTTTTATGGGTATAAATATCAATCAAATCCTGAACATTCATCTCCAGATCATTATTTTCTTCTGCAGCTCTAACTGCAAGGCCCATTTCACGGGTAAATGAGAATTTACTGGTATTAAAATAATTTTTAAAAAAAGTTCGGGCTTCGTTGTTAAACCGGAATCCACCTTCAATAATCTTCATATCCAGTGAGATTTCACCCATATTTTTGTTTAATCGTTTTTTATTCAATTTTTTGCGTTTACTTCCAGTTTCAACACCCTTTAAGTAATCTTTCAGCCGGTCTTCCAGTTCACTTTTAGAACCATCATTATCCAGACCCAATCTTTTACATATATCAATTAAATCTTTACGGTACCAGTAATATGAATCAAATTCAGTTACTGTCATTTCTTTGGTAAATTCAGGTCTTTTCATGGACTTCACTTTTTTAACAGATGTTCTTATTAGTTTATGGACTGTTAAATTTAAATTTCTTTGATTGCAGAGATAATAATTAAATTAGGAATGTAAGAGATTAAATTGGAAGATACTTATCCTGTAAATTAAATATATTTTATCTCTTTGTAAAAAGTTTATCTCTACCTTGGAGAAAGACACATGTTCACCTATAAATCATTTGGACTGGAAATCGCATCAGAAATTGAACTACCTGGAATGACCACCGGTTCTGGTAATGAACTGGGGGAAGGTGATCCAGATGTTGAGATCATTTTAGGATCTGTTGATCCTTCCCGGGTTACCGGGGCCGAGGTAGAGGGACCAAACTACATGGTTACAGGGACTGATGTGTACCTGTGGTGGGATGAGATTGGGAAGGTTAAGATCAGTAAAGGTGAACAGGTGATTGTGGAACCCATTGCGGATCTAACTTGTTCTGATGAACTTAATTTAATCCCTTTTCTCTTGGGGCCGGTGATGTCTCTTATGCTTCACCAGCGAGGTTTTTTAGTCCTGCACGGTAGTGCAGTTAACATTGGCCATGGTAAGGTAGCTACCAATAAAATATCTGTATCCTCCGGAGCAGTGGCCTTCCTGGGACACCGTGGAAATGGTAAATCCACCACGGCCATCCACTTATATGTGGAGGGATACCCGCTGGTGGCCGATGATATTCTGGCTATAAAATTTGATAGTGAAGGATTACCAGTAGTCTATCCAGGATATCCTCATGTACGTTTATCAGATGAAGCATATAATCAGGTTAAGGAACACACTGATATTTTAACCCCCATAAAGACCCTGGCAGGGAAGGTGTTCTGTGATGCATCTTATGGGTTTTCCCCAGAACCAGTGAAACTGGAGAGGATCTATGTTATTGAGAAAGTTCAGGATGGAGCGGGTGGAAATGTCATTCCAGAAGTAGATAATGCAGAATCAACTGTTAACATTGGAATATCAGTTTTAAAGTCCCAGGAAAACCTCATTGATTTAATCCGTCACTCTGTGGCCAACCGTATTTTCCAGCAAACTACTCAGAAAGAGAATCTGATTCACTGTGCCCAGCTGGTGAATAATGTGACTGTGAAACAGTTGGTGCTGGTTCATTCCTTTGATAATATTCAGGATATGGTACGGGCTGTTGAAGCGGATGTGGGTATAACTAGATAAAATAACCTCCTTATACCCTTTTCTCTATTCACTGAAAAATCACTTTTTTTAACATAACTTCCTTTTATTAACAATATAGCTTTAACCCACATTTTTTGTTCTGAAAATGTGAACTGATTTTTGGGAAGAATCAGTGCAGAATCCTGATAAAAATCATCTAATTTTTAATATAATATCTATTTTTACCTATCAATGATTTTAAAAGTATTTTCTTTCTAGTTATCTTTTTTAGACTTTTTACAGGCAGAAAATACATCTTTTTGTGACAAACCGCACATACTTTTGTGACCTAAGTCACTAAAATGTTTATTTATTATAACTGATTGTGAAGCTAAGGTATGGTATAGAGAGATGGTGTAATTTAAAAATTTTATAGGTAGGTGAGAAAAAGATGAACATACCTAAAAACCTGCAAATGAAACTTACTTTTCTGGTGTTCACATTCGTGGTGGCAGTGGTAATAAGTGGGGCTGCATCAGCTGCTCTGGTGTTACCGGAACAAAGTTACACCAGCGCCTATGTGGTTGAAACTGGATATTCCTTCACAGGACCAGCTTCCATACAGGATGCTGCTGATAACTATGAAACCACAGATGGAAACCATGTCCTGCTTCAACCCGGAAATCATGATGAACAGGTGGTAGTTACCAAAAACCTCACCTTTACTGGTATGGGAACCAATCCAGAAGACACTGTAATTCAAGGGTACAATGATGATGGTGGAATCGTAACCATAGCCGCTGGAGTATCAGTGATTATGGAGAACTTAACAATCTGGAACTATGGTAGCGGGCCGGTCATAGTTAACAATGGCCAGTTAACAATTCTCAACTGCATGGTGAATGGTGCTTACGTGGCAAATGAAGTAACTGGAGCTGCTGCAGGAGGAACATTACCCGAAGGCACTACTGAAAATATGCTCATGACCAGTGAAGATGGAACTACAATTGCTACCGGCACAACTCAAACCCTTGCTGCTGAAGCAGTAACAATGGATGGAACCTCTACTGGAAGTACAACCACAAATGAACCAACCACTACCGAAACTCCAGCAATGGACAACGCAACTGGAACTACAAACCCTGCAACTGACCCTGGAATGCCTCTAGCCTCCCTGGCATCTGGAATGTTAATGGTAATGGGCGGAACAGTAGTATCTGGTAGGAAACAATCTTAAATTTAAAATTGATTTTTTCTTTCTTTTTTTATTTTTTTATAATTCCCTATCAATCTATTAGATTTTCATTAATCCCACATGGCCTTAACTTTTTTAGAACTATTGTTTTTGGAAGGATATGCTTTGTGAGAACGGACATGCTCTGTAATTTACATCAGGAGTATAACCTTAACTATCCTGATTTTAATTTTCATAAAATATATTTAGGATGGAATTGAAAGGATAATTAGTTGATTTAATCAACTTATTTCATGGATAAAAATCTATATTTAACTTTATTTGAAATTAACATTCATTAAATTCAATAATTTTATCTTAGAATTAATCTGGAGACATGAATAATGAAATTATCAGGTTCTACTGTAATAACAGTGAATAAAGATTATGTTTACTGCAATGTTGATGATGAAATGGTCTTACTGGGAATGGAAGATGGGATCTACTACGGTTTGAACCCTGTGGGTGCCTTCATCTGGGAACAGATAACCGAACCTAAAACCATTGACCAGGTCCGGGATGCAATCCTCGATGAATATGAGGTTGAAAAGGGTGAATGTGAACGGGACCTGATGGATTTACTGAACGAGCTTGCAGAAAAAGGCATGATTCATATTAAAGAATGATGTTAAGTTAATTTTATACTTTCAACTGATCATTATCTTTTTTTTTAATTTAACAATAAGCTGGGTTTTTTATGAGTGGAATAACTGGAATCTTCAGGCGAGACGGGAAGGACGCAGATCCTGCTGATATCAAGAAGATGAATGATAAGATCGCCCACCGGGGACCTGATGATTCACGAGTATGGTGTGAAGGACCAGTTGCACTGGGCCACCAGATGCTCCACACAACGCAGGAATCCCTTCATGAAATATTGCCCTTTGAAGACGCCGAATCTGGACTGGTTATCACTGCCGATGCACGAATTGACAACCGTAAAGATCTTGCACCACAGCTGGGAATTGAAGATAATGAATATGTGTCAGACAGTTACTTTATCCTCAAAGCCTATGAGAAATGGGGTGAAAAATGTCCTGAAGAGCTTTTAGGGGATTTTGCTTTTGCTATTTGGGATAAAAACAAGGAAAGGTTGTTTTGTGCCCGGGATCATATGGGTGTTAAATCGTTTTATTATTATCTTTCTGATGAAGTTTTATTTTTTGCAAGTGAAATTAAGGCATTATTATTCTTTCCAGAAGTCCCATTAAAATTAAATAAATTAAAGATGGCAGAATCATTATGTTTATTATTCAGTGATAAGAAAATTACATTTTATG
Source organism: uncultured Methanobacterium sp. (assembly GCF_963666025.1). Lineage (NCBI taxonomy): Archaea > Methanobacteriati > Methanobacteriota > Methanobacteria > Methanobacteriales > Methanobacteriaceae > Methanobacterium > uncultured Methanobacterium sp. Next base: position 2,699,336 of record NZ_OY762552.1, read on the forward strand.
AAAATATTCTCCGTTTATCTCCTGCAAATACCATAACCCTGTCTAATAATCATGTAGATATATGCACGTATTGGGAGCTTGACCTTAATAACGAAATTAGGTTGAATTCGGATGAAGAATATGCTAATGCTTTTTTAGAAATATTTAAAGATGCTGTTAATTGTCGTTTGCGTAGTGCATTTTCTATGGGTTCTTTATTAAGCGGTGGTCTGGATTCATCATCTATTGTCTGTACAGCTAGGGAATTATTGTCTGAAAATAAAAATCAACATTTAAAAACATATTCTGCTACATTTAATGATACACCTGAATGTGATGAACAACACTATATAAATAAAGTTCTTGAAAAAGGTGAATTAAGCCCGTACTTTATAGAAGCAGATAAATTAAGTCCTTTATCGCAGATAGATGATATTTTATGGCATTTGGATGAACCTCACTTCGCTGTAAATTTCTATTTCCATTGGCATATCCATCAATTAGCAATGAAAAATGGTGATAGGGTGATTTTAGAGGGTTTTGATGGTGATACTACCTTATCTCATGGGGAACGATTTGAAATTGATTTTTTTAAATCATTAAAATGGTTTAAATGTATTAAAGAATTATATTTACATACAAGACTTACCAAAAGAAATATTTTTAAACAACATATTCTGCAGTCATTAATTTTGCCTTTTTTCCCTGAATTTGCAGGGGATTTGTTAAAATTAGTACCATTTTTTCCTTTAAGAACGATTGGAACTTTTAATTTAATTAATGAAAATTTAGCTAAAGAAACAAATATAAAGGAAAACGTAAAGAATCAAGAAAATCAATACAGATTAGCTCGATCATCAAAGTCTTTTCATCTTTTAAAACTTAATTCTGGTGTCCAATATGTCTTGGAACTTATTGACAAAAGTGCAGCTGCGGCTTCTTTAGAAGCAAGGTATCCTTTTTTTGATCGAAGATTAGTTGAATTTTGTCTGGCATTACCTATTGAACAGAAAATTAATAATGGTTGGAGTAGGATCATTCTTCGAAGAGCTATGGAGAATATTTTACCTGAGGAAGTACAATGGCGGAAAGATAAGGGAAAATTAGGTTCTAATTTTCGAAAAAATTTCTTATTATTCGAAAAACAACTAATTGAAGATATAATTTTTAATCAAAGTTATTTAATCAAGGATTATGTTAATATAGCTTCAATCCGCAAAATTTATGGTAAATATGTATCAAATAAAGGAACAAGTGTACTTTCACTATTTGGCGTTATAACCATAGCTTTATGGATAAAAAAAACCTTTCGACAAAATTTGAATCATTTTTAACGTAACTAATTTCCTTATATCACATCTTTTTCTATAGTTTTAACTATACTATTAAGTTCCTCAAAAGTTGGATTAATTTCCAATATTTTTACTGGAACGTTATTCACAAGTTTGGAGCATTGTTCTAAATTTTTAGAAAGCTCGTTTCCATCAAATAATTTATAACAATAAGAATTTTTAATTAACTCCATCAAAGCTTTAATCGAGCTTATTTCTTTAACTTTAGTGTTTTGCCCCCTTTCAATTAAATAAATAGCTTTAAGAGGTTCAGTTATAGATGAAATATTGTTAGAAATATTATAAGAACGTTTTTGAGTATTAGAATGAATTTTGGGCATTAATTCAGGATTTTCGTTTATATTTCTAATAACTTTAGGCCAAAGTTTTAATCTAGGGGGGCCCTGATATACTGTTGGATAGTTTTCATTTAATCCAATGCTAACTACATCATCTGATATTAAGTGATTTCCTTGCTTATGTAATGCCAGTGAAGTAGTTGATTTGCCTTTACCACTTTTTCCCAAAAGAATAATTGCACCTTTATCCTTTATATTAACTGCATTTGCATGGAATACCAATCGATTATTTAAATGTAGTAAAATTGCAAATCCATGTCCTAAAAGTAAGTATCTTATAAAACTATTTTCTAATCCGCTTTCAGGATTTATTGTTATTCGATTTTTTATAATTGAAAAAATATTGATATTATCCCATAACAGGTAAATGCAATTAGATTTAAGTCGTACCTTGGTTAATGGGCTGAAAAAAAATTCTTTAAAATTTTTATTGGGGAAATCAGTTTTTCCAAAATGGATAATCACATTAACAGATGATATTTTTTGTTCTGTCAACTCTGGAAGAGATATCTCTGATATTATGTTTAATCCATGGGAATGATAATTATATTTCATAAAAAAAGAGAATTTATTTAATTAGCTGTATTCACCCATATCTCCGTCTTCAGAGGCTACGTTCCATGCTTTTGTTAAGCGTTTAACAGAGTCATGGGTTACTAAACGAGGTTTTTCATAGTTTGAAGTTTTTTTATCAATCTTATTCATAAATATCACTAATGGTTTATAGTTATATAGTTTCTTATTTTTTTAAAAAATTATAGGGAGAAATTCTCCCATCTAATTTTAGTTTGGATAAATGCTTTGTCCGTTGTTGGTTGCCCACCAGTCGTAGGTGCTGGTTGAGGATCTGTATATGCTATTTGCAGCAGGGGCAGTGTATCTTACTAGTAGTCTTAGGGTTGCTGTTTCTCCTATGCCGCTGTTGTAGCTTAGTGTTCCTATGTTCCAGAGTCCGTTACTGTATGTTCCTTTGGTGTGTGTTTCTGATATTAGGGTTAGTCCAGGTGATAATATGTCTTGTAGTTTGTAACCTGTGGCGTTGCTGGGGCCGTTGTTGGTGGCGGTTATGGTTATGTAGAATTCGTCGCCAATGTTTGGTGAGTAATTGGTTGCTGTTTGGGTAACTTCAATGTCTGCGGAGTTTGGTGTGGTGATGTTCCAGTTAGTTGTTTTTGTTTGTCCATCTGCTGTGATTGTGGAGTTGATGTAGTGTAGTCCGATTATTCTGTTAATTAGTGTGTATTCGAATGTTGCTAGTGTGTTACCGGGTAAGTTGCCTAGGGTCCATGTCAGGATTCTAGTTATTGAGTTATATTCGAATGAATCTCCACTTCGGAGGTTAGCTGACAAAAACTCCATACCCTCAGGTAAAGGTATTTCTATAACAACTTTATTTAATTCATTTGCTAAGTTGTTTTTTACGGTTATGACGAATGGTATCATTACATTGTAATGCCAATCGTTTCTTGAACCATAAGCATAAGATTCTGTAGTGATGTTTGGAGTAGGTGCATCATAAGATCCAAATGTCAAAGTTTGTCCGTTGTTGGTTGCCCACCAGTCGTAGGTGCTGGTTGAGGATCTGTATATGCTATTTGCAGCAGGGGCAGTGTATCTTACTAGTAGTCTTAGGGTTGCTGTTTCTCCTATGCCGCTGTTGTAGCTTAGTGTTCCTATGTTCCAGAGTCCGTTACTGTATGTTCCTTTGGTGTGTGTTTCTGATATTAGGGTTAGTCCAGGTGATAATATGTCTTGTAGTTTGTAACCTGTGGCGTTGCTGGGGCCGTTGTTGGTGGCGGTTATGGTTATGTAGAATTCGTCGCCAATGTTTGGTGAGTAATTGGTTGCTGTTTGGGTAACTTCAATGTCTGCGGAGTTTGGTGTGGTGATGTTCCAGTTAGTTGTTTTTGTTTGTCCATCTGCTGTGATTGTGGAGTTGATGTAGTGTAGTCCGATTATTCTGTTAATTAGTGTGTATTCGAATGTTGCTAGTGTGTTACCGGGTAAGTTGCCTAGGGTCCATGTCAGGATTCTAGTTATTGAGTTATATTCGAATGAATCTCCACTACGGAGGTTAGCTGACAAAAACTCCATACCCTCAGGTAAAGGTGTTTCCACAATTACTCTATTTATTTCGTCAGCTAAGTTGTTTTTTACGGTTATGACGAATGGTATCATTACATTGTAATGCCAATCGTTTCTTGAACCATAAGCATAAGATTCCACAGTGAAATCTAAAGCTTTAGTGTAAAATCCTTTAATGCTGTTTGGTAATAATGGAGTGTATTCTGTTTGGTTGATTTGAGTAACTGTGTTATTAACAGAATTTCCAAGCATTCCTATGGTAGCAATTCCATTAATTGTTAAAGTAGCATTTTCTAGGTATGTTAATGAAGGTATATTCCAAATGCCGGTGGCCAGGTTAAATGTTCCAATACTGGGTGTTCCTGCAGTAAATCCTACCGGTATGATATCACTAATGTTGATGTTTGTAGCGGTATCAAATCCGTTGTTTGTTACAGTTACTATAAAGTTTACAACATCTCCAACATTTACAGGGTTATTCACTGTTTGAGCTATTGAAAGATTGGCGATTTTAGTGTAAACTGGAATACTGGTACTGTTACCTGGTGCGGGGTTGTATTCAGTCTGGTTAATCTCAAGAGCATTATTAGTTATGTTGGTTCCAGCCATGCTGGTTCCAGCTTTTCCAGTTATGGTTAAGGTTGCGCTGGTATATTTTTGAAGGAAATCAATACTCCAAATTCCAGTTGCAGGGTCGTAGGTTCCCACAGAAGATGTTACAGTAACATCAGTTAATCCTGCAGGTACCACGTCTTTTATTTTTATGTTAGTAGCGTTATCCGGTCCACTACAGTAAGCGTTAACAACATATGTCACATTGTCTCCTACATTCACAGTTACTGAACCGGTGCTCTGACCGTTTACAGTTTGAGTGATTATTGGGTCAGAAAGTTTGGTGTAAATGGTGGCAGTGTTGCTGCTGGGCAGACTGTTGTATTCAGTCTGGTTGATTCTGTTCACCGTGTTATTGGTGGTTAGTCCGGCCATTGCTGCGGTTGCTTTACCAGTTATGGTTAAAGTTGTGGTTTCACCGTTAGCCAGTGAAGATATGCTCCATACTCCGCCTGAGTAGCTGCTTCCACTTCCAGGAGTTATGGATGTGGGGGTAAATCCAGCCGGTAAATTTTCTGCAATGTTAATATTACTGGCACTGTTAGGTCCATTGTTTGTGGCAGTTACCACTATGGTTACAGTGTCACCTACGTTAATTGTGCCACTGGTTCCACCATTGACGGTTTGAGTTAATTCCACATTGGCCTGGTTAGTGTAAAGAGTGGTGCTGGTGGTTGCTGGTGATGGGTTGTATTCGGTTTGTGCTGTTCTGTTGGCGTAGTTGGTGGTGGTTAGACCGGCCATTGCTGCGGTGATTTTCCCGGTTATGGTTAGAATTGCTGTTGAACCGCTGTTGAGGATACCTATGTTCCATAGTCCAGTGGTGGGGTTGTAAGTTCCGGATCCTCCTGTGTTGTAGTTAATATCAGTGAGTCCGGAAGGTAGTAAATCAGTTATCTGTAATCCTGTGGCTGGGTCCAGTCCGTGATTTACTGCAGTTATAACGTAAGTTACGGTGTCTCCTACATTGGCTGTTGCACTGTTTCCACCATTAACTGTTTGGGATACAGTAACGTTTGCTATTTTGGCGTATAGTGTGGTGCTGGTGGTTGCTGCTAGGGGGTTGTATTCGGTTTGTGCTGTTCTATTGGCGTAGTTGGTGGTGGTTAGTCCGGCCATTGCTGCAGTGATTTTTCCAGTTATAGTTAAAATGGTGGTTGAGCTTGCGGTTAAAGTTCCAATGTTCCACAGTCCAGTGGTTGGGTTGAAGCTTCCTGCTCCGTTTATACTGTAGTTTATGTTACTTAATCCAGTTGGTATCAGGTCAGTTATCTGTAATCCTGTGGCTGAATCTAATCCATTATTCACTGCAGTTATAACGTAGGTTACGGTGTCTCCTACATTGCCTGTGGTGCTGCTTCCACCATTTACAGTTTGAGAAACTGCCACATTGGCTATTTTAGTGTAAACTGCAGCACTTGTGGTGTTAGATCTGCTGTTGTATTGTTCCTGAAAAGTTCTGGTGGCAGTGTTGGTGGTGGTTAGTCCGGCCATTGCTGCAGTTGCTTTACCGCTTATGGTAAGGGTGGCACTTGCACCGTTTGCTAGTGTGGGTATGGTCCAGACACCGTTGTAGTAGGTTCCCACCGATGGAGTGACAGTCACTCCACTTAATCCTCCCGGCACTATATCTGAGATCAATATACCGGTTGCAGTGCTGGTTCCATAGTTATGGGCAGTGACAGTGTAAGTTACAGTGTCACCTACATTCACAGGTGTGTTTGCAGTTTGAGTTAAAGCCACATCGGCTGTTTGTGCGGTATTAATTATGGAAAATCCAGAAATAGTTAAAGGTAAAACATTTCTGGCCACCAGGTTCTGTTTCCGGGTGGCGGCGTACTGGTCATCGTATAACAGGTTCCCGTAGTTTCCACTGACATATGCAGTTAGCACTGCATTTGCATTATTTCCAATGTTGGATAAAGTCACGGTAACCTGTCCATTAGCATCAGTAGTAGCTGAAGTCCGGCTTAATGTTCCTCTTGTAGTTTGGAAGTTGACAGTCACGCCCTGCAGGGGGTTCCCGTTAATATCCCGAACAGTTGCAGTGATGGTGACAGAGCCACTATTGGCTATGGTGGTTTGTGATGGTGTTACAGTTATATTGTAAGGGTACTGCATGGAAACAGCTTCACCTATAATAGTTAAAGCTCTGTTCCGGACAGTGTAATCATCCCACCAATTTCGCATAACTCCATCCAGGGGGGCAGTCATGTACTGGTAATAAGTTCCCACCGGAGCTGAAGCGTTATAAGCTCCGTAAGGCGCTGAAGTAAAGTACCAGATTGCACACTGGATTGCTGCGGCTTCATTAGCAGAAGTAGGATTGTAATGGTTTAAAATGTAACTAACTTTACCCCAGTCCACTCCACTGGGTAAATCTCCTGCAGTTCCAGGGAGAGGTCCGTTAACCAATAAAGTGTCACCCATGCTTATGGGGGTGAATAAATCAATACAGTAAGCAACATAGGTTGTCCCGTCAACTCTAACGTTAATTACTCCTGCAAACCCGTTTTTATTTTGCCCCTGGATATAAACAGTTTGACCGTTACCGGTACTGGTTAAAGTTGCAGATTTGGGGGTTAATTGGAAGTTTGAAGTACCGTATTTATTGGGATCAGTTGGATAATTAGGACCATTACTCACAGTCACACTTTGGGTTACGGAGGTACATCCCATGTAACTGACTACAATATTAAAGGTCGTGGCAGTGCTGTAAAAATTCAGGAGATAATGCCCATTGGCATCGGTAGTGGTACTGGCTAAGACATTACCACCAACTGAATTTGCAGTGACAGTTGCACCTTCCAACGGTCTTACATGACCATATTCATTTACAGTTACTGTTCCATTTATGATAGGATCTGATCCAGAACAGTTAACATCTGCTGTTGCATTGATAGTTGTTTCATTGCTTGTTTGATTTAAAGCAGCTGCAGATGTGCCAGCAATTGCCAGGACAAATGCAAACGCTAAAATAAGCATTAAAAATTGTTTTTTAATTTTTATTTTTAATTCCCCCAATGGATTTTATGCGATAAACCTTTTTTTGAGCTTAACAACCCATCTCCCAACCAATTTTTATTGTCGGTGGTGAGCAATATAAACTCTTGAGATTAATATTCTCCTTGACAATTTTCTATGTGATTGTTTATATATAAAGGTTCCTAATACTGCTTATAAGTGTGTGAAAATCCGCACAAACTCTTTATAAGTATGTGACATATTTCACTAAAACCAGGAAAAAAAATTGGTGAACAATATGATAAGCGATGATGAATATTTCAATTAAACTAAGTTTGTGACAATTCAATATAAATGTTGCTTTTTTATATTTAATGCTGTGAAAAGGGTCACAAAGGATTTTCAGAAATTGTGATTTTTTATTGAAATTATGGGTTAAAATAACATTTTGTGAGGATCATCACAAAACATTTTTTTACTTTGAGTGGACTGTGAACGATAAGGGGAGAAATTACTTCTGATATATTATATAAGAAATTACAGAACTTTAGAATGAAATCAGTTTAGTCAAAATTGTGATAAATTTTAGTTACAAATTTGCTACGAGTAGCGGAATACTCAAATTTAGGGATAGAACATGGGAATAATATCAAGTTTTATAAGATTACCTTCCAGGGAAAAACTGGTTGCCATTCAATCCCTTTACTGGGTGTTCATTATCCGGATTATGATCTGGATATTCCCCTTTCATTCAGTTCAAAAAAGAGTTCAAAAAATTGTTGCTAACTCTAATCCTCATATCAACCACTCAATGCCCATGTCTCAGCTCAGACTCATGATCTTGGTGGCTGCCAGATACGTACCCCGGGCCACCTGCTTGATACAGGCACTGGCTGGTTTTATATTATTTTCCAAGTACGGTTACAGTACTTCCATCAAAATTGGGGTTTTAACAGAAAATGGGGAGTTTGAAGCTCATGCCTGGCTTGAACACAATGATTCAGTGGTACTGGGAGAATCTGAAAAGGGTTTTAAAACAATAATGGATATTGGTGGGGATCAGTGAGAATTTCTGGATATATTTTATGTATTCAAGATATTTTCGCATTAATACTAAGAGGAAATTATAATGGGCATTGATAAATACAATAACAGTCTCCTGGGCCAGTTCACCAGAAATTTAACCCAGTTAATGCCTCGAAAGGTTACTCTGGCTGTAATATTAATGGTTATCATCAGCTTTAACGAGGCAGTTAGTTTACTTATATTAATTCCACTTTTACAGCTGGTTGGGTTGGATGTGGGTCAAGGGTCACTGGGACAGCTTGCAGGACTTGTTTCTGGATTTTTCACATTCTTTGGATTGCAACCGACTTTGATCATTGTCTTGATTATTTACGTACTGGTGATTAGTTTCAGTGCTCTTCTGACTCGTTATCAAACTCTAAAAACATCCCAGATCCAGTATGAATTTGCGGCTCACTTAAGAAAACGTCTTTATAATGCCATTATCAATTCTTCATGGTTGTTCTTTTCTGGTAGAAAATCCTCTAACTTTGCCCATGCCCTTACCAATGAAATAGAACGGATAAGCAATGGCACTGGTCAGTTTTTAAGTTTCATTGCAGGTATAATGATTTTAGTGGTGTACATTGTCTTTGCCCTGGAACTGGCCGGTGTTCTCACTGGAGTTATATTTGCAGTGGGAATTGCCATTCTTTTAATCCTCAGGAGAAGGGCTTCCCGCTCCAGGTCCAGTGGTGAAGAAATCACCACCACCACCCGGGATCTTTATTATTCTATAATGCAGCACCTGGATGGGATGAAGACCATTAAAAGCTTTGGAATGCAGGGAGAAAATAGGAAAGTTTTCTCCAAACAGACCAACCAGGTTGCTAGGAATTACTTGGAAACCATTAGAAGCTATGCGGATGTTAAACTGTTATTTGATGTGGGCACGGTGATTGTGCTGGCCATCATGGTTTTGGTTCTTATTCAGGTAATTAAATTACCAACAGCCAGTTTATTTTTATTGATTTATTTATTTGTACGGATGATTCCACAGTTCTCATCTATCCAGCGTGCCTACCAGTACTTCACTAACATGTTACCGGCCTTTGCAAATGTGATGAACCTGGAAGGGGACTGTCTAGAAAATAGCGCGGTTACAGGATCAGTAGATGCCAGTTTTGATGAATCAATTGAACTTAAAAAGGAGATATCCTTTGATAATGTTACTTTTTCTTACAGAGACGAATATGATTTCACCATAAATGATATGAACCTTAAAATCCCTGCGGGTATGACCATAGCCATTGCAGGGCCATCTGGGGCAGGTAAAAGTACAGTAGCCGACCTTGTAATGGGACTCATACAGCCCAATGAGGGTATGGTTACTGTGGATGGAGTACCTGTCCTGGAAAAATCTCTTGCTTTGTGGAGAAACAGCATAGGATACGTGGCCCAGGAAACTTTCCTTTTCAATGAAAGCATACGATTTAACTTACTCCTTGCCAGTCCAGATGCCTGTGAAGAAGAACTAAACGAAGCATTGAAACTAGCTGCGGCATGCCACTTTGTCAGTAAGTTACCTGAAGGTCTAGATACTGTAATTGGGGATAGGGGTGTTCGTTTGTCTGGAGGGGAGAGGCAGCGTTTGGCCCTGGCCAGAGCCCTTTTAAGAAAACCTTCTCTGTTGATTATGGATGAAGCTACCAGTAACCTGGACTCGGAAAATGAGAAGAAGATCCTGAAGGCCATTGATGACCTTCACGGCGAAGTAACCATCCTTATGATAGCTCACAGGCTTTCCACTATCAAGAATGCGGATTATATTTATTTGATTGACAGAGGGAAGATCATGGAGTCCGGGAACTGGGATGAATTATTGAAAAAAGAGAAGGGATGGTTCTGGGATATCTGTGAAGTTCAGGGGATTAATAGGTAAGTTAATATTGTCCTTTTGCAGATAAGATCTTGACCTCAAATCTAGCTATCTTTTTATCTGGATCGTCAAATCGAGTATAGAAATACGATTTCCCATTAGCAGGTATATTTTTAGGATCCATGTAGGGTGTATCATTTACTGCAAACACAGTACCATTTGAATAATAAGTGGTGACCGTTATTTTAGGATCAAGTGCTTCGAAAGAGTTCTGATTTATTATATATCCACTTACATAATAAATTGAGTCATTATTCTCGCTGCGATTACCTACAGTACTGTTAGAAACTTTAATTGCATCCAAAGATATTTTTTTGTCGCCCCAAGTATTATTTGTTTTATTAGTGTTTATACAACCTGAACAGACTACAGCAAGTAAAATAAAAGAAATAATTATGATGCCCAATATTTTTTTTCCCATACTTATCACTTAATGTTTATACTAACATATTAATTGTAACAGATCATAAGCTTTTTCATTGATATCTATTTGAGTGATCCAATGGCAGGAAAATATAATCTAAAACCTGAGGACCAATTGCTTCTTAATTGCTCTTTAACTAATGTATCAGATAGTAATCTAAAAGAAATCATAAGATTTACTTCTTTAGATTTGGACTGGAACTATGTAATTAACATGGCATATCAACACCGTTTGAGTCCTTTATTATACTGGCACTTAAATAAAATATCTCCTGAGGCAATTCCAAGTAATTTGAAAAATGATTTAAAGGAACATTTCCATGAAAATGTCCGAAAAAATCTGGGAATGTTCAAAGAACTTCTGGAAGTTATTGACAATCTACAAAAAAATGGTATCACCCCCATACCTTATAAGGGCCCAGTACTGGCGATAATGACTTATAAAAACCTCGGATTCCGTGTATTTGGTGATCTGGATTTCTACGTTCCTTTGGAAGATGTACCTAAAACCAGGGATATATTGATTAAAACGGGTTATGAACCATGGATGGAACTTACTTCTAATCAGGAAAAGGCTTTTTTTAAGTTTCAACGTGAATATCATTTTATAAACAAAAAAACTGGAATTTCACTGGAAATAAAATGGAAATTTTTATCGATGTTTGGTTCAATCCCCAACGAACTTTTTATTCATGAAAATGAATTTTTAAGGGAAGTTGCTCTGGATCAATTCCGTGTGAAAACCATATCTCCCGAATACTTGATATTAATTTTATCAATTCACAATGCCAGCCACTCTTTTTCAAGCCTTTACCGGTTTTGCGACATTTCAGAACTTATAAAATCTGATGATAACATAAACTGGCAGCATCTTCTAAAGCTTGCCAGTGAACTAGGTGCAAAAAGGATATTCATGATAAATCTCTATATTTTACGAGAGTTATTCGCAATACAACTTCCAGAATATATTTTAGAACTTATAAGCACTGATGAAATTGTGGAAAACATATCTAACGATATCATTAGGAGATTGTTCACACTAAAACCAATGGGAATACTGGAAAAAGTTACTTTTCACATGAAATCACGTGAAAAAAGAGGAGATAAAGTTAAAACAGTATTGAACATGGTCTTTTTACCCACACCCAGTTTGATTGAGGCTGTTCCGTTACCATCGGGTTTTGAACCTGTTTACTACATACTTCGAGTATTCCAAATGTTTAAAAACATAATCTATCAATAAAATAGTATAGTAATCAACAATGGATTCATTTTGAATACTAATAATTAAATTATGGGGAGTATTAATGGAAACTGAGAAAATACTGGTAACTGGCGGAGCAGGATTCATAGGAACCAATCTCGTTAAAGAATTAGAGGGAAGGGGCCATGAAGTATTCGCTGTTGATTTACTACACAATAACAGGGATAACTACCAGCGTTGTGATGTGCGTAACTACCGACAATTAGAACGACTCTTTGAAAGTCATGATTTTGATTATGTTTATCACCTGGCTGCTGAATACGGTCGCTGGAATGGTGAAGAATATTATGAAAATCTCTGGCAGACCAATGTAATCGGATCCAAACATATGATCCGTTTACAGGAGAAACTGGGCTTCAGGATGATTTTTTTCTCATCAGCCGAAGTTTACGGGGATTACACTGGGATCATGAGTGAGGATGTAATGGTTAACAATCCCATTAAAGACACATACCAAATGAATGATTATGCCATAACCAAATGGGCTGGTGAATTAATGTGCATGAACTCAGCAACCATGTTTGATACAGAAACAGTACGAGTTCGCCCTGTTAATTGTTACGGACCCCATGAAGAATATTCTCCTTACAAAGGATTCATACCTATTTTTATTTATAAGGCCCTCCATAATCAGCCTTACACAGTCTATAAAGGACATAAACGTATCATTGATTATGTGGGTGACACTGCTTTCACCTTTGCCAACATTGTGGATAATTTCATTCCTGGAGAGGTTTATAATGTGGGTGGCAAAACAGAATGGGAAAATGATATAAAAGATTATTCTGACATAGTCCTGAATGCTGTTGGGAGAGGTGATTCTCTGGTTAACTATGAAGAAGCTGAAGACTTCACAACCCAGGTTAAAACCATAGACTTCTCCAAAGCAATAAAAGACTTAAAACATGACCCTAAAGTAGATCCTCAAGAAGGAATAGAGAAAACCGTTGAATGGATGCGATGGTTCTATAGGGTGGAAGATTAGATTCCATCATCATATAATCTAATTATTATTCAGTTCATATTATTCATTTTAGGTGGAGATTGACATGGATTACACAAATTACAATGATAAAACTGTTTTAGTAACTGGTGGTGCAGGTTGCGTTGGTAGTAACCTCACCAGAAAACTATCTGAACATGCAGGTAAAGTTATCATATTAGATAACCTTGATTCTGCTTATGAATGGAATATTCCTGATGTTGAAAATATACACTTTGTTAAAGGGGATATTCTGGATGATGAGATGCTTAAAAGGGTGTTTAAGGAAAAACCAGACTATGTTTTTCACCTGGCAGCACATTTTGCCAACCAGAACAGTGTGGACAACCCAGAACTAGACCTAATGGTTAATGGGATGGGTATCCTTAAAGTTTTAGAGTACGCTCATCTGGTTGGAGTTGAACGTTTTGTTTATTCCTCATCGGGATGTGGGGTCTATGGTTTGGATTCTAAAATGCCCTTTGAAGAACCAGACATTTCAATAAGCCTTCACACTCCTTATCAGGTTACCAAACTCATAGGTGAACTTTACACTAATTATTTCCACAATCTTTATGGTTTACCAATTGTCAATGCTCGATTTTTTAATGTCTTTGGTCCCGGAGAAGTTCCAGGGAAATACAGGAATGTAATCCCAAACTTCATGTACTGGTCAATGACTAACCAAGCATTACCTATAACTGGTGATGGTTCAGAGACACGTGACTGGACCTACGTGGATGATATTGTCAATGGTCTCATGGCCATGGGAACAGTGGAAGAGGCTATTGGTGAAGCCATTAACCTCGGTTCGGCTGATGAAACAAGAGTTATTGATATGGCTAACATGGTCAACGAGTTAACCGGCAACAATGAAGGAATAGCCTATGCAGCTCGTAGAGATTGGGATGCTAAAACTCGGCTGCTTTCTTCCATTGAAAAAGCCCGAAAAATCCTTGATTACAATCCTCAGACTGGATTTAAAGATGGTTTGAAAAAGACTCATTCCTGGTTTGAGGAAAACTGGGAAAATATTGAAAAAAGTGCTGAATTCTGATATATATGAATATACTTGTTGTTCAGGAATCCGACTGGATCCAGAGAAACCCTCATCAACAACACCATCTTATGGAACGTTTATCTTTAAGAGGGCATAAGATCAGGGTTATTGATTATGAGATTGACTGGAAAACCAGTGAAAATAAAGGGTTGATCTCAAAAAGAACAGTTTTTAAAGACGTTCATAAAATCCATGACGGAGCCCGGATTGATGTTGTGAGACCCGGCCTACTTAAAGTTCCAGTTTTGAATTATTTTTCATGGATGTGGACTAACTGGAGAGAAATCAACCGTCAAATCAAGGAATTCAAACCAGATGTAATTGTTGGTTTTGGTCTGATCAATACATACATTGCCTCAAGAGCTGCTAAAAAACACAATATACCATTTGTTTACTATCTTATTGATGTTCTTTATACATTAATACCTGAGAAATCACTGCAATACATTGGAAAGCAGGTTAAAAAAGGGATAATTGGAAACTCAAGTATAGTTATAACCATTAATAAAAAATTGTCAGAGTCTGCAGTTGTACTAGGGGCGGATGAGGAAAAAACCTTGGTTATAGATGCAGGCATAGATCTGGAAAGATTTGATCCTGATTTGGATGGTTCTTTAATCCGGAAAAAATATGGAATTAAAGAAAATGAAATTTTACTTTTTTTCATGGGTTGGATATATCACTTTGCCGGTGTTAAAGAAGTAGCAGAAGAATTGGGGCAAAGTGAGCATAAACAAATCAAATTAATGGTAGTTGGTGATGGAGATGCGTACCATGACTTGGAAGAAATCCAAGATAAATACAAAATGGATCAGCAACTCATATTGACGGGTAAACAACCATATAATAATATACCTGAATTCATTGCTGCTGCTGATGTTTGCATATTACCTGCTCAGTCTGATGAAATTATAATGCAAGACATCGTACCAATCAAGGTATATGAGTACATGGCCATGGGGAAACCCGTTCTGACGACTGAACTTCCAGGTATTATTGCTGAATTTGGTGCTGATAATGGCATAGTATATGTTAAAAAACCAGAAAGTGTCATTGGAATGGCTTCTGAAATTAATGTTAAAAAAATCGGTGAAAAAGGTCTTCTTTTTGTAGCCAATAATGATTGGAATAAAATTACAGATAAATTTGAAACTGAATTGTTAAAATTAATTACTAAACTGGAGGATTATTGATGATCAAAGTAGCGATACTGGACACCAATTCATCTGCCAATAAGGGGAGTATGGGTAGATTGGATGGTATGATAAAATGCTTAAATGAAACCATCTCTGAATCTCAGATTACCGTTCTGCACAGATACAATAGCCTTGATAATACAGAATTAAAACAACTTGGTCTTAAATATCCTCAGGTAAACATCAAAGATCATCCGTGGTTTATGGAACGGAAATCATTTTTTACAACCGGTCTTATTTTTATTTCCAACACACTTTTTTTCAAAATTCTCAATAAAAAAAAGTTATTATCTGAATATGATGTTTTAATAGATTTAAATTTTATTGAACCTGAAAAATTAGTTGATAAATTTAGTTTAATCAATTATATGGGTGTTTTATTTGTTTTGCTTGGTTTAAAAAATACCATAAATTCAGATAAACCCGTTGTTGTTTGTTCTGCAACAATTGGACCTTATGGTAAATTATTTAATAAATTAGCAAAGAATTATCTTAATAAAACTGATCTTATCACGTATAGGGAAGCGTATAGTCAGAAATATGTTGAATTGTTAGGTGTTGAGGTGCCTAAAAGGGTTTTAACAGGAGATCTTGCATTTTTAATGGATCCTGTTCTTAAAGAGGATATCACAGATATATGTTCAAAACTGAATATAAATCTTGATGACCATTTTATTGGTATAACTCCGGCAGCAATGGCTAATTCTTCCTTCAGTGAAGAAACTAATGTTAAACTACTTAAAGACATTAGTAATTTTATAATTAAAGAAACACATTATAAAATAATATTCTTAGCTAATACATATCAAGATGTTGAACTTCAGGAAAAAATTCATTCCGCTGTTGATCATCCTGAAAGGGTTTTATCACTCCCTTTTGACTATAGTGCTTCTGAAACAAAAAGCATAATCAGCCTATGTGATCTTTTTATATGCTCCAGGTTTCACGCCCTGGTGGCTTCAACCTCACTGGGAGTACCAAGTTTAGGTTTAGTATCATACAGTTATAATAAGTTTCATGGGATATTAGGTGAAATGATGGGTCAAGAAGAATATTTGCTGGATATTGATGAAAAATTCAACTATGAACCCTTTTTATCTAATTTTAAATCCAAAATCATCAATGTTCTGGAGAATAAATCTGAAATAAAAGAAGATCTAATAATAAAAGAGAAACTTGTTAAAAAACAGGTTTTACTCAATGGAGAGCTAATTAATGATCTGCTTAAGGAGTAACGTCATATAATGATCACTAAGCTCACTGAAGTTATAGACAGCGGTTTGTGCTGTAACTGTGGTACATGTGAAGGAATATGTCCCAACAATGCCGTTGAACTTCAAATTGATCATCTAAAAAAGGAATACGTTCCAGTTGTTGATGAAATTAAATGCAATAATTGTAACAAATGTTACAATGTTTGCCCTGGTCATTCTGTAAACTATAACGAGTTAAATGAGTTTTTTTTCAATAAAAAACCAGAAGACATACTCATGGGAAATTACTTGAATTGTTATGTCGGTTATGTTAATAATGAAAATATTCGATTTAATTCTTCTAGTGGAGGTTTAGTTACTGGAATATTGGTATATGCTCTGGATAAAGGCATAATTGATGGAGCTTTAGTAACGCGAATGAGCAAAGAAAATCCCCTTGAACCAGAACCATTCATAGCAAGAACTCCTGAAGAAATTATTGAAGCATCTAAATCTAAATATTGTCCTGTTCCAGTAAACAAAGTTATAAAAGAGATTTTACATTCTAAAGATGATAAATTGGCTGTTGTGGGATTGCCCTGCCATATTCATGGTATTCGTAATGCAGAAATGATGAATAAAACTCTCAGAGAAAAGATTGTTTTACATTTGGGTATTTTCTGTTCACATACAGACACATTCTGGCAAACAGATTCATTACTAAGTAAATGGGGTATTGGACCCAAAGAAGTGCAAGAAATAAATTACAGGGGAGATGGATGGCCCGGAAACATGACAATCACATTAAAAAATGGAAAAAGAAAGAGTATCCCATATTCAGAAGCCATTTCTCAGCATAATCTTTGGGTCAATGCTCTTTTCAGATGTCTGTTTTGTCCAGATTTAACTGCGGAAATGTCGGACATGTCATTTGGAGATCCATGGATTCCTGAAATAATAGAAGCTGAAAATAAAGGTCAGTCGATCGTTGTCTCTAGAACTGAAAACTCCGAGAATATCCTTACTGAAGTAGTTGTGGAGGGTTATATTCAGTTGGATGATTTAAGTGCAGGACTGGTTAAAAAATCAGGGCACATGATGGAGTCAAAAAAGAAGGATGTGAAAACCCGATTTTTAATTAGGAGGATGTTCCGCAAAGAAATTCCTTATTATGAAATAGAATTACAAAAACCTAGCTTTAAAAATTATCTGAGAGCAATTTTTGTGTATTTCCAAGTGGTATTATCTTCTAAAAGATCATTACGGTTTTGGATGGTCAAACTCTCGGAACTTGAAATAAAACTATTCAAAACTTCTGGTGGTAATCGATGAATATTCTCCAAGTTTGTCAATCGTTTTATCCTTGTTTTGCTTCGGGAGGCGTTGTTGGTGTTGTTTATGAAATTTCCAAGGAACTGGTTTCTAGGGGAAATCATGTGACAGTGTATACTACTGATGGTTGCCCTGAAGTAGAAGGAAATAACAAGAATACAAAAAATATTGAAGGCGTGAATGTTTATTATTTCAAAAACTTATCTAAAAAATTAAAGTCCAAATTTAAAATAACTAATCCATATCATATGCTATGGGTTGCCAGAAAAGAAATCAAAAACTTTGACATTATTCATGTTCATGAGCACAGAACTTTTTTAGCGGTTATTAGTCATCATTACGCAAAAAAGTATGATATTCCATATATTATTCAAGCCCATGGATCAATAATGCCACACTATCAAAACAGTTTATTTAAGAAATTTTTTGATAAATTATGGGGATACAATATTCTAAATGATGCTGCTCGAATAATTGCTTTAAATGAAACTGAATTAGAACAATATCAATTAATGGGAGTTCCTCAAGATAAAATAGTGATACTACCGAATGGAATTAATTTAACAGAATATGAAAATCTTCCTCCCAGAGGTCAATTCAAATACAAACATAATATTAAAGCCGATGCAAAAATTATATTGTATTTAGGTAGATTAAACAGAACAAAAGGAATTGATAATTTAGTAAAAGCTTTTCCAGAAATATTGAATCAATATAAAAAGGTTAAACTCATTATTGCGGGTCCTAATGATGGGTTTTATGATTATTTGTATGACTTAATTAATGATCTGTCAATGCATGATAAAATTTTATTAGTGGGTCCACTTTACGATAATGATAAGTTGGAGGCATATGTAGATGCTGATGTTTTTGTTACTCCCAAGTTTTCAGGTTTTCCGCTAACTTTTCTTGAAGCGTGTGCTTGCGGAACTCCCATTGTGACGACAGATGAAGGAGATAAACTTGATTGGATAACAGATGTTGGTTTCATTGTGAATGATGAGAATTTAGCCCAATGTATACTTCAAATTTTATCTGATGATGAATTAAGTCATACATTCGGTGAAAATGGCAAAAAACTGGTCAGAGAAAAATTTAACTGGCAAAGCGTATCTAATAATATTGAAGAGTTATATAAAAATGTCTAAATTTTACTTGAGGTTTTTTTAATGAATTTGTTAACTTTACAGATCACAAATCAAGAAAATAGTCGTATGGGTGGTGCATATGATAGATACATGACACTCATCAATGGTTTTTTAGATGAAGGCTGGCAAGTACACCACATATCCCCTAAAGGATTTTCTAATATTAAAAGGGAATCATTAACTCATCACGGAGTTCAGGGTATTAATTTTCCACCACGCTTTTTACCCTTTTTCATCCAAACCTTTTTTATAATGTTAAACATTAATAGAAAGATTAACATGGATGTTGTAGTGGCTTTTTCTCCATTAGAATCATTAATGGGCATTATATTTAAATTTTTCAACAGTAAAACTAAATTAGTCACTTGTTTTAGATCAGATTCAGTTGCCAATATTGGCACAGTTAATATGGCTGTTATGAAAATTTTTCACGTTAAATTTATTACTTTAATAGAAAAAATTGCTGTACGAAAATCAGATCAAGTTATATTTTTATCCAATAAGAATAGAGATGATATTTTAAAGAGATTGAACTATTATAATGAAGATAAAATTGAAGTAATTTACAATGGGATCACACCACGACTGCTTCGTTTAAGTTCTGATAAGAATGTTGTCAAATATTCAAATAATGTGATTGGATTTGTTGGGGCTTTTTATGAGGGTAAAGGAGTATCATATTTAATCCGATCTTTTAATATTGTCAAAAAACATTTACCTGATGCAACTTTGATTTTGGTTGGTGATGGTCCCGATAAAGAAAAATTCATAAAAATTGTTAAAGAATTAAATTTAGAGGATAGTGTAATATTTTCAGGTTATAAAACAAATCCATTTCCTTACATAAAGGGTTTTGATTTAATGGTGGTACCATCTTTGTCAGAAGCTTTCGGAATTGTGATTTTTGAGGCTCTTTTTGTTGGAACTCCTGTTTTTGGTTCTGATAAGGGAGGCATACCTGAAGTTCTTAAATATAAAGAATTACTATTTGACGTTGAAAGTCAAGAGTTGGAACTAAAAATTCTGGATTTTTTCCAAAATAAACAATTCCATGAAAATGTATTAAATCTATGTAATAAACGTAAAGATGTTTTCATGTTTGATTGGTCGTTAAAAATGATAGATTCTATTAAAAAAAGGTTGGAATGATGTCGAATAAAGTACTAAGTCGAAACAGGTTTTTAATAGGCCTCTTACTCTTCATGCTTCTTACGAACATATCCATATATTTCGATGTTTCAGTTTTAAGAGAGATTTTCGGATTCATATTCTTAACTGTGTTACCTGGATTGCTTATTGTCAGTTTGCTTCGGTTAAATAAATTAAATTTCACAGAAAAATTTGTTCTCTCATGGGGAATAAGTTTAGCTTTTGTAACTCTTTTGGGACTATTAATTAACAACATAGTTCTTTTATCAGGACATACAAATGCACTATCCCTTAATTTGTTATTATTTTCATTCAATTTAAGTATTTTAGCTTTAACAATAGCAAATTACTTTTACAATAAAGAAAGTTCTTACACTATCCCTAGTTTATCTTTTAATAAGCTGGAGTGGACAATAATCATATCCAGTTTTTATTTAGTACTAATGAGCATTGCTGGTGTGCTTTTACTTGAAAATACGGGTAACAACATCATATTGATGCTTTTATTTTTAGTTATTGCATTATACGTATCATTAATTACAATATTCCGAAATAAATTTCCTAAAAAACTTTATCCTCTTGTAATATTCTTCATTGGACTTTCTATCCTCATGATAATGAGTTTACGTTCGAGCCATATTATGGGTGTGGATATACACGCGGAATACAACATCTTCTACAATACTTTAATTAATGGTTATTGGAAGATTAGTGGACATTCAACCGTTGCTGATGCTTGCATCACTATTTCATTGTTACCTGCAATATACCAGAAAATTTTAAGTGTAGACCCTGAAGTGTTGTTTAAGTTTTTATTTATTTCTTTTTTCTCTATTTCAACTGTAATCATTTATTTGATATCAAATAAGTATGTTAAAAAGGATTATGCATTTTTAGCGGCTTTTTTCTTCATGTCACAGTTAAGTTTCTTTACTGCTGAAACTAATCCCCGGACCAATATGGCCGTATTATTTGTTATGATGGGGTTATTGGTTTTCTTTAACGAAAGAATGGCTTTACCGAAAAAAAGACTTCTATTTATCATATTCCTCATATCCTGTGTTTTATCCCATTATTCCACTACTTATATTTTCTTTATCATTTTGTTCCTCAGTCTTTTGGTTAATTACTTATCCAAACGCGTAAATAAAGTATCAAAGAATTATTCAATTGAAACTTTAACTAGTACTAATTTGATTGTGTTATTTTTCTCAATCATGTTTTTATGGTACGCTCAGATTACTCAGGAAGCATTTGGTTCAGGGGTTGGGTTTTTTAGAAAAACTTTCACAAATTTATTCGTCAGTTTCTTTGTATCAGAAAGTAGAGGTAGCCAGGTACAGGCCCTTGCTGGTCAGGGAATATTACAAAAAGCGATCTCATCACAAGTGGAATTTGTTTTCACCTGGTTAATTCTGGGATGCATAGGACTTGGTATTCTCAGCGTATTTATTTATAGAAAAAAGATTTTATTTGCGGGGAATCCCGAAATTAATATGTTGAAACGCAACATTGACTTTGAATTTTATGTAATGGCCTTTATTTCCACTATCATTTTAGCGGCCATGGTTATTTTGCCTTATGTTGCTCAAGGTTACAGTATGGATAGGTTGTATCTGTTAACATCTGCATTTTTATCTATATTTTTTGTTATTGGTGCTTCTGTTATCTCGAATGTTCTGGGAAAACTAAAAAATATAAAAATAGGAAGAGATCTACTTTTAATTAACAATGCTTCTTCAAACAAATCATTTTATTTAATTCTATTGATCTTGGTACCATATTTCCTATGTGTCAGTGGATTCACTTACAATATCCTGGGAGAAAATAAATCTGTTCTATCAAATTCTAACGTGGATTCTTATTACGAGTCATATATTACTGATGGGGAATCATTTGGTGCTAAATGGCTGGGAGAATATAAAAGCAGCACCTTAAAAATACGTGCAGACCATACTGGCGCTTACAGGTTGTACAGTCAGGGGAATAGGCCTTTTGAATCAGTTGATGAAGCAATCCTCAAAAAATCGGATAATATCAAAGGTTATATTTATTTAAGAAGTAGAAATATTTTCAAAGGAATATTTGTTTGGAATCAAAATAAAAAAGAGATTAATAGTACATTATATGATAGTTATTATGATACCATTTATGATAGCGGGGATTCTAGAATCTTATTAAATCAATAATAAAAATGGAATTATAATATTTAATTGATTATCTGATCCATAGGTTTCCATATAAAACATGGTTTCATTCCACAAAATTGAATATATCGAGTTTTAAGGAATTTATTTCTTTTTTAATTATTGATTTCTCTTTTTCATAATTTTTAAGTAAATCTTTCATCTTATTTTTTAGTTCTTCATGGGAAACACCATTACGCGCATCCATAAAATAATCTAACTGATGGAAATTATTTAAAAGCTCGTAATATTTTGTTGCCCATCCAATAGCCAATACTGGAACATAATTTCGGTAACAATGGATAATAGAATGATACCTTGATGCTACTACTGCCTCGAACTGCTCAACAATATATTCCAGTTCAATGGAACTGAAGTCATCTCTAATTAGTTTAATCTTTTCATTATCATTAAAAAGAAGTTTTATATTCTCACATAATTCTAAATCTTCGTATGAATGTCTTAAAATGTATATCTGTTTCCCTTCATCGAGACTTAAATCAATTAAGAGCTTATACATGGAATAAAAACTATCGGAATTCATTGTTTTCAAAACGTTTATGTTGGGTATTATTCCAACTGCATTGGGCTCTATGTGAATTTTTCTAATTGGAACCTGTCGGGTATAAATATTATTTAAATCATAGTCTTCTTTCCTGTTTAAGACCAGATCAGAACTTTTAGTGAAATTAGTAAGGTTTAAGCTTTTTAAAGACTCAACCCCTTCTGTCTCACGTGGAAATATTTTCTTTGGGAACTTTAAATAGAATCTCATTAATGGTAAGAGGAAAAATTTAAATTTTAAAGGATAATCAAATGGTCCTATTGATTGGGGGAGTATGTAATAGCGAGCAGAATATTTTTTTGCAATCATTATATCTAAAATGTAATCCAGTGAGGTTATTGCTCCAAAAGAAGACAATCTATATCCGCTTATGTCCACGAACAAATCCGTTTCATCGATTATTTCTTTCAATAGGTCCACAGTTTCACGGTTACTTCTAACATTTAAAACATTTAAATTTAATTTTTGGGGTAAACCCAGAATTATTGTCTTAATTTCAGGATTCCATGGCACAATATTAAAGTTATAAACCTCCTTTTCATGAGGGTTGCGATTGAAGTCAGGTTCTGAAAATAGGAAAATATTCTTATCGGGGTACTTCTCTTTCAGCTCGTTAACTGTGGTAAAAGTCATTGCTTGAGCGCCTTTATTGTACAAACCTCCCCCAATAATGATTATATTCTCACCAGAGTCTTTAACCTTACGTTTCCCAAATAAAGAATGAAGTTGATCTTTTAAAAAGTTTAAAACTATAACAAAACCAACAGACAAAAGTTTGAATCTTAAAATGAAGTATTTCCAGTATTTATCAATTAATATGGACATTTTAATCCAATTAATTTGATGATTCTCTCCCCATTTAATGTATTTCTGTTTTTTTGACAGTTCAGTTTTTAAGTTTTGTGGAAACTTTTCTGATTCAAAATCAGGGTAGATCTGATTATTTCCAAGGAATAATTTCACATAATTCAGTGTGTCTCTCTTTTTTTCCAGTCCCTGCGAATCAACAATCCTAAGGTATTGTGCATTTTTAATGTTAAATAATTCAGAATGATTATCAAATGCTTCTTTACCTTTTTTTGTCCGTATGATGACATTTGATTTGCCTGCATTATCGCGTTCTTCTGTTAAGTAACAGTCGCCCAGCGAAATATCTGCTAATGGATTTAATTTTCCATTTAAACAGAACAGGCACCGGTTAAGTTGGTAATATTTTTTTAGCTGTTTTCGAATTTTTTTATCAACCATCAGTTCTCTATTAGAATCAAAGTATATTTTAGAATTTCCTGGCCATCCATGGTTTTCTTTAGTTCTAAACTCAAATTTTGATATTTTTTCTTTTTTATCCTTATAATCATCTTCATAATATCTGATTATATTATAATTCATTGTCTTGTCACAGAAAAGACCTATAAAGAGTAGATTGTCCCGTGAAATGTTTTTTATTTTTAAGAAATTCAAAATACCCTGCAGAATACAGGGAGTTGCAACAATAATATACCTTTTATTCTCATTTCCTTTTTTTTGAAGTGTTTTTATAATATTATAAGCAGAAGCTGGGATGTATTTGGATTTTGCAGATTTGAAAATATCTTTTTTATCATTAAGTTCTTCCAGTCTAACTGGTTCATAATCTACGGTATCAAATGGTAAAACAAATGCAGAATCATATTCTTGACTTTCTATTAGATCAGTAATCAAATCAGTAGCGATACCCCCACTACTGGAGTTATCTCTAATCTTTGAATTTTTACTGTAGGTTGTATAAACATTTAAACATTTCCCTACAGTATCAAAAGAAGTTTCAGTAATATTTGGTTCATTTCTTAAATTGAATGGATCTATGTCTATACCCGGACAAATTAACATACACTTCCCACAAAACGTACATTTTTGGTCCACTTCTGGAAGAAATTGTCCTTTTTGAAAATGGATTTTAATTGCCTTCTCTGGACAAACAGCATAGCACATCTCACAAGAAATGCACAAATCCAGTTCTTTTGTTTTTTCCACGTTAAATGTTTTTTTCATATTATTTTTATCCCAATTATCCTATCTTATAATCTTATTTTTTTATTTAGATTCAAATCTCTTTATCAATTGTTTAAATATATATTTATCTTGGTTTGTGAATGTCCTGAGACAGACTAAACAGATAAAGTAAACAGCAATTCCAATTATGGTAAAAATTATCAAGTTTACAAGTAATGAATTAGTAATTATATTAAATTCCTTTAAATACAGTAAAATAAGTCCCATAACAACAGAAGCAATTAATGGTTTTAGAATATATTGTTTTGTATTTATTTGGTTATGATATCTATTAATGAAAAATACAAAAAGGACATATAAGAGTATTTCAGTTAAAACAGTGGCAATACTAGCTCCAATGTAGCTATATAACGGTATTAATATTAAGTTTATTAAAATATTAAACACAGCACATAATAAAACACCTATCATCCTTAAATTTTGTTTATTTATTGAAGATAATAATGTTCCTGTTAAACTGTTTAAAAGTCTGAATGGAATGAAAAATGCGAGTATCTGAAATGCAATTATTGAACCAGCATATTGAGTGCCGTAAAATAGAGTTATAAAACGATCACCAAGGACAAAACATCCAATGGCAGTGGGCAATCCAAGTATAATTAAGTATTTAGCTGATAACTCTGTTATTCTTGTCAAAGCATCTTCTGATGATGTGAAATATCGCGACATCATTGGATAAATCACAGGCATGAATATGTTTGTTGATAAACCACCTAAAGCCAGAATAGGATTATATGCTGCATTATAAATACCTACAGCCACATCATTTTTTAGAAAAGAGAGCAATACTGAATCAATTTGGAAATAAAGGACGGCAAACAAACCATTAAGTCCAAATGGTATGGAGTGATATATGATTTTTTTCCACAAAGAAAACCTGATTTTTCCCAGTTTCATATCAATTTTAACGATAAGTAGACACAACCCAATTAGCATTCCAATTATCCCTGCCAGAATATAGGTATATGCCAGCCCTATCACACCATATCCATAGGTTAATATGACAATACCCATAGTAATTATAATGATTTTTTCTGCAATGGTGATAAAGGATGCAAAATCCATTCTTTCAAAGGACTGGAAGACGGCAATTATTGTTGCCACATAAGAACTTAGAATAATAGAAATCCCAAATATGTAGACTAAATTTTTGATATTTTCTGGATAACCCATTAAATTAATGGTGAAAATGATTAATCCGAATGTTAGGACTGCCAGGATTATTTTTATTGTGAAAATGTTAGTAATATAATCTCCGTAGAGACTTTTATCCCTTGCAATTTCCCGGATAAGATATTGGTTCATACCAAAATCTGCAAATATTGTAAACAACGTCGTAAATGCAATGGCAAAACTGTATTGGCCGTAACCTGCGGTTCCTAGTACTCTAGCCAAATATATCACAAATAAAAAGCCCAAAATCCATACAACGATCTGACCTATAGTGGAATATCCTAAATTTTTTGCCATTTTTTGAACTGGATTCATTGGATAACCTTAATTAAAATATATAGATAAAAACGAGGATAATGTGATATAATTTGCTTGTTCGTCTTTACTTTATAATTGTGATAGAGGAAAATTTTTAAATTTAATTTCTTCATTTAATATATTTCAATATTTTACAATTAACTTTGATTTTTTGAGAACTAAATAGTTAAAGGAAGACGAATGTATTTATTAACATATTTATAAATCCTTGTTGATACTTAATTATTTAATAAAGTCTTTTTTCTACTTAATCATCTTGCTTTAAAGCCATTTTTTTAATTTATGATTTAAGTCTAATTTTAGAAACTATTTTTTTTATTTAATATGTGCAAAAATCTCATTCTTGGAATTGTTAATGAAGTTAATATGGTAATTATTTTCCCATAAAAAATTAATACATTCTTCATGAACTGATTTGTTATGTGTTGCTAGGAATATCTTAGGAGCGTATTCTGTAATTAAGTTTTTGGCACCCTCAAAAACAAGCATTTCTGAACCTTCAACATCAATTTTAAGGACATCCGGGGGAGAAATTTTTTTTTCTAATAGTAAATCATCTAAAGCAATTGTTTTTATAGTTAAATTTCCAGAATCACTAAGCTTTCCTGCACTGAAACTATCTTTCTCTACTTTAAAATTTGAAATTCCTTCTTTATTGGATACTGCAAGCTCCATTACTTCTACATTATGGCAGTTATTAATTTTTAAATGTTTTTTTAAATAATTAATATTCCTAGGAACGGGTTCAAAAGCTATAACTTTGCCAGTATTTCCTACTATGACCGAGGATAGCAATGTATAAAAACCTACATTTGCACCTATATCATATATTATGTCTGATTCATTAATTGTTTTTTCAAATAAAACTTGTTTTTCAAATTCAAAACTTCCTAATGCGCATTCTAAATTAGAGGATCCTACTATCCATTTTTTATTTTTTAGTATACCTTGAGGTATTCTCACTACTAAAGAATCTGGTAATATTATTTTTAATAACTTACCTATTTGTGGTTTAAATGGAATGATATCGAACTTCATTTTAATCAATATTAATTTTACTTTTTAATAAATAAATGTTCTATTATTTTTTTAAGCTTTTTATGTAAATTAACACGGTTGAGGTTTGATTTAAATATTTATTCGCAAAGTTTAATATGTTTAAGTTAAAATAATAAGATAAAAAGTTTGAGGAAAATATGAAAATAGTTCATGTAATGGATTGGTATATGCCCAATATGGGTTATCAGGAGAATTTTTTACCGTTAGAACAAAAAAAATTAGGTAATGATGTAGAAATAATATGCAGCGATCGAATACCTAAAATAGAGGGATTTAAAGAAACTATCGGAATCAAACTCCAAAATCGTATTATAGGTGAAGGTAATTTTCCTGATAACGGGATTAATATACATAGATTGAATTGTTATGAAATTAGAGGTTTAGTTTTTTTAAAAGGTTTAAAGAAAAAAATAGATGAGTTAAAACCAGACATTGTTCATTTACACGGTTCTCTTACTTTATCCACATTTAGAGTTCTTATTTCGCTTAATAATAAAAATTATAAAATAGTTGTTGATGATCATTCAAATATAAATAATATGAATTTATCGCTAGTATATAAAGTTAGTTTTAAACTTTTTTATAAAATTTATAGTCGTAAAGTGGCTTGTTTTTTGCCTGTTACGTACTCTGCAGAGAATAATTTAAAAAATATTTTAGGTATTAATGACGATAAAATAAATATAATTCATTTGGGTGGAAGCTCAAACAGATTCTATAGAAATGAATTGATGAGAAGAGAAGCACGAAGAGAATTAAATTTAGACCATGATGATATCTT
The DNA here is from genome assembly GCF_963666025.1 of uncultured Methanobacterium sp. Taxonomy (NCBI): domain Archaea; kingdom Methanobacteriati; phylum Methanobacteriota; class Methanobacteria; order Methanobacteriales; family Methanobacteriaceae; genus Methanobacterium; species uncultured Methanobacterium sp. Next base: position 2,727,491 of record NZ_OY762552.1, read on the forward strand.
ACTTATTTTTGCAGGCAAATTTACCAAAAAAAAAGATGTTCATGTTCTAATTGAATCTTTAAATTTATCAATATTAGAAAATTTGAAACTCTTGTTAATAGGTCAGGGTTCTGAATACTATATGAATTACTTATATTCATTAGTTAAAAAATTTAATTTACAAAATAATATCATTTTTAAAGATTTTGTTCCAAATTATAATTTACCTAAATATTATAACGCTGCAGATATAGGGGTTTGGCCTGGAAACCATTCTATAACTGTTATTGAAGCTTCTTTAACGGGCTTACCTATTATAATACCTGATAACATTTTAGCATACAAAATTTTTACAGAAAATTGTGCAGGAATTGGATTTCAACGAGGGAATGTTAATCAACTAGCAGAGTTAATCACCCAATTGGCATCCGATAAACCTTTAAGGGATAAATTAATGTTAAATGCAATTAAACTGGGTGAAACGACATTATCCTGGAAAAAAATAGCTGAAAAAACTATTGATATATATTTAAATTATTAAGTTATGATTTTAAGATTAATGGAATATCATTAAAAACACTTAGAGAGTCATTAACTCTCCCAAGTGTTGTATGCGTAGTTCAAAAAACCAATGAATTCTTCTGTTGCTTTCTGGTTGCCTTCTGCATCAGGGTGGTCATCACCATCATGGTATGGTGAAATTCCATCGTAATCTGATGCATAAATATATTCTAATGTTCCGTTGATATAGCGATGGTGTGAATTGATTTCAGAGAGTACGCAGTAGAAATCAAAGACAAATACATTATTTCCAGTGTAACCTGATAACCATCCGCTAGGGTCCACAAGCCAATTACATAGTTCCTGAGTTTTTTGATAACTAGTGACAGTTGTTTCCCCTGGTGGGGTGATTAACACAAACATCTTCTCCGGATGGGCAGCGAAGTATGTTTTAAGATTATTGTAGATAGTTTTCTCATCATCTACACTGTCTCCTACCTCGCTATTGGGGAAACATGATTTGAACATGACGATTTCATTTTCTCCACCTGGATTGGATATAGTATTTGTGTATACTGTTTCGGAGGTGTCATTGTAGACGTATGGCATTTTATTATCATTAAACCAGAGATCCCAATCACCAGTGTCAGTATGATCACCTAAAGTAGTACCATCTCCCATGCTTGGACCCCAGCCATAATTAGTGTCTGTGATATAGTAATTATTTTCATTTAAGGCAGCCCCTAAATTACCATTTTCTGTAGCTAACCAATTACTTCCACAAGAATGGTGGATAAAGGTTAATTTAACAGTTGATGATGGACTGATAATTATGTCTTCAATCACAGTCACGTTTTGTATCAACACATTGTTGGTTTCATAAGTTTCATTTATTTCGTAGTTTCTGTCTGTGTTGAGTGTTAGTGTGTGTGTTCCTGTGGTGGTGGGTGTCCAGGTCCAGGTTAGTGTGGTGGTTGTTCCTGCGGCTAGGTTGGTTATGCGTTGTGTTCCTAGGGTGGTTGTTCCGTCTACTAGTTTTACGTTGAATGCGCCGGTGTCTAGTGTTCCGTTGTTTTTGATGGTGGCGTTTATTGTGTATGTGTTATTTAGGTACGGGGTTTCAGGAATTTGTAAGTTAGTTGGCACGAGGTCTGGAAGGTTATTTAGAATCATTGTCGTATTTTTCGTGATTATGTTGTTGTTTTCGTTGGATTCGGGTATTTCGTAGTTTCTGTCTGTGTTGAGTGTTAGTGTGTGTGTTCCTGTGGTGGTGGGTGTCCAGGTCCAGGTTAGTGTGGTGGTTGTTCCTGCGGCTAGGTTGGTTATGCGTTGTGTTCCTAGGGTGGTTGTTCCGTCTACTAGTTTTACGTTGAATGCGCCTGCATCCACTGTTCCATTATTCTTGATAGTTGCATTAATGGTGTATACATTATTCACATAAATTGTTGAAGGAATCTGCAAGTTAGTTGGCACGAGGTCTGGAAGGTTATTTAGAATCACGGTTGTGTTTGTTGTGATTATGTTGTTGTTTTCGTTGGATTCGGGTATTTCGTAGTTTCTGTCTGTGTTGAGTGTTAGTGTGTGTGTTCCTGTGGTGGTGGGTGTCCAGGTCCAGGTTAGTGTGGTGGTTGTTCCTGCGGCTAGGTTGGTTATGCGTTGTGTTCCTAGGGTGGTTGTTCCGTCTACTAGTTTTACGTTGAATGCGCCGGTGTTTAGTGTTCCGTTGTTTTTGATGGTGGCGTTTATTGTGTATGTGTTATTTAGGTAGGGTGTGGTTGGTGTTTGTAGGTTTAGTGGTGTGAGGTCTGCGATGGCTGTTACGGTTGTGTTTGTTGTGATTATGTTGTTGTTTTCGTTGGATTCGGGTATTTCGTAGTTTCTGTCTGTGTTGAGTGTTAGTGTGTGTGTTCCTGTGGTGGTGGGTGTCCAGGTCCAGGTTAGTGTGGTGGTTGTTCCTGCGGCTAGGTTGGTTATGCGTTGTGTTCCTAGGGTGGTTGTTCCGTCTACTAGTTTTACGTTGAATGCGCCGGTGTCTAGTGTTCCGTTGTTTTTGATGGTGGCGTTTATTGTGTATGTGTTATTTAGGTAGGGTGTGGTTGGTGTTTGTAGGTTTAGTGGTGTGAGGTCTGCGATGGCTGTTACGGTTGTGTTTGTTGTGATTATGTTGTTGTTTTCGTTGTTTTCGGGTATGGTGTTGTTTGGGTCTACTTGTGCTTTTAGTGTGTGTGTTCCGGGTGTGTTGGATATGTATGTGTAGTTTAGTGTGGTGGTTGAGCCAGGTGAAAGTGTGCTTACTGTTTGTTGTCCGATTGGTGTGGTTCCATCGTATAATGTTACGTTGAAGTTGTTTGCTGCGAGTGTACCTTTATTCCATATGGTCACGTTTACCGTGTATGGTAAGCCTGTGTACATGGTACTGGAGTTAGTGGTTATAGTAGTAGGTGTGAGGTCTGCGATGGCTGTTACGGTTGTGTTTGTTGTGATTATGTTGTTGTTTTCGTTGGATTCGGGTATTTCGTAGTTTCTGTCTGTGTTGAGTGTTAGTGTGTGTGTTCCTGTGGTGGTGGGTGTCCAGGTCCAGGTTAGTGTGGTGGTTGTTCCTGCGGCTAGGTTGGTTATGCGTTGTGTTCCTAGGGTGGTTGTTCCGTCTACTAGTTTTACGTTGAATGCGCCGGTGTTTAGTGTTCCGTTGTTTTTGATGGTGGCGTTTATTGTGTATGTGTTATTTAGGTAGGGTGTGGTTGGTGTTTGTAGGTTTAGTGGTGTGAGGTCTGCGATGGCTGTTACGGTTGTGTTTGTTGTGATTATGTTGTTGTTTTCGTTGGATTCGGGTATTTCGTAGTTTCTGTCTGTGTTGAGTGTTAGTGTGTGTGTTCCTGTGGTGGTGGGTGTCCAGGTCCAGGTTAGTGTGGTGGTTGTTCCTGCGGCTAGGTTGGTTATGCGTTGTGTTCCTAGGGTGGTTGTTCCGTCTACTAGTTTTACGTTGAATGCGCCGGTGTCTAGTGTTCCGTTGTTTTTGATGGTGGCGTTTATTGTGTATGTGTTATTTAGGTAGGGTGTGGTTGGTGTTTGTAGGTTTAGTGGTGTGAGGTCTGCGATGGCTGTTACGGTTGTGTTTGTTGTGATTATGTTGTTGTTTTCGTTGTTTTCGGGTATGGTGTTGTTTGGGTCTACTTGTGCTTTTAGTGTGTGTGTTCCGGGTGTGTTGGTTGTGAATGTGTAGTTTAGTGTGGTTGTTGCTCCTGGTGTGAGTGTGGTTATTGTTTGTTGTCCGATTTGTGTGGTTCCATCGTATAATGTTACGTTGAAGTTGTTTGCTGCGAGTGTACCTTTATTCCATATGGTCACATTGACTGTGTATGGCACGTTAGTGTACATGGTGCCGGGTGCAGTAATGTTGGTGGGTATGAGGTCAGCGATTGCGGTTACACTGACTATTTTATCAATTTCATTGTTATTTTCAAAGTTTTCTAATACAGTGTTTCCTGTGTCTGCTACTGCTTTTAGTGTGTGTGTTCCGGGTGTGATGGGGAACCAGGTGAAGTTTAGAATTATTGTGGATCCTGCATTTAATCCGGTTACTGTTTGTTGACCAATTTCTGTTGTGTTATCGAATAATTTAACTGTAAATGAGGTTGCATTGGTTGTTCCGTTGTTTTTAACTGTTACGTTTACTGTGGAGTTTACTCCTGTGTAAATTGTTCCAGGTGTGGCTATTAATTCGGGTATTAAATCAGCAATAGGGGTTATTGGGATATTGTTGGTTTTTTCGTTGTTATCTTCATGATTCTCAAATATGGTGTTGTTTGGGTCTACTTGTGCTTTTAGTGTGTGTGTCCCTGGTGTGTTGGTTGTGTATGTGTAGTTTAGTGTGGTTGTTGCTCCAGGTGAAAGCGTGCTTACTGTTTGTTGCCCGATTGGTGTGGTTCCATCGTATAATGTTACGTTAAAGTTGTTTGCTGCGAGTGTTCCGTTGTTCCATATAGTCACGTTGACTGTGTATGGTAGTCCGGTGTACATGGTGCTGGAGTTAGTGGTTATGGTGGTGGGTATGAGGTCTGCGATGGCTGTTACATCCACACTTTTGGTTTTGTCATTGTTAGTTTCGTTTATTTCGTAAATTGCACTGGTACTGTCTGCTACTGCTTTTAGTGTGTGTGTTCCGGGTGTGGTTGGGAACCAGTTAAATGAAACCTGGCTGGTTGCACCAGTATTCAGGTTGGAAATGGTTTGTGTTCCTAGGCTGGTTGTTCCGTCGAAAAGTTCTACTTGGAATGTTCCTGCATTGGCATCTCCATTGTTGGCCACAGTAACGTTCACGGTGTAGGGTAAACCAGTGTAGATAGTACTGTTGGTGGTTATTGTGGTTGGAATAAGGTCTGCTCTTCCGGTTGTAGTGGTGGTATTGGTCCGGTTGTTGTTGGTTTCGTTTATTTCGTATTGTTGGTTGAGTGAGTCTACTACTGCTTGCAAGGTATGCAGACCGACGGTTTGTGGTATCCAGTTCCAGGTTAGGAGTGTGGTGCCTCCTATTGCCAGGTTGCTCACGTTTTGTGTTCCCAGGCTGCTGGTTCCGTCGAATAATTCTACATTAAATGCAGTGGATGCTGCGTCTCCAATATTGGCTACCGTCACGTATACAGGGTATGATATGAAGGTGTAGGGTGCTGGGGGTACTTCCACCTTGGTTGATACCAGATCCGGTCGTCCAGTGGCTGTGGTGGTTTTGGTTATCTGGTTGTTGGTTTCATCTATCTCAACAATGGCATTTGACGAGTCTAGTACTGCCATTAATGTGTGTAATCCGGTTGTTCCAAAGGCAGGTGTCCAGTAAAAGGTGACGTTAGTTATGTTGTTCATTCCAATGCCAGTAACGGTTTTTGTATCAAATACTGTGCCGTTATCTAAAAGCTGGACCTGGAATGAGCCGGCATCAGCATCTCCACTATTGGTAATTGTAACATTAACCGGGTAACTCGTGCAGGTGTAAGGACTGCCAGGCACTTCTAAAGCGGTTGGTATGAGTTCTGCTCTTCCAACAACGGTGCTGGTGTTGGTTAGGTTGTTGTTGGTTTCGTTTATTTCATAAATAGTATCAAGTGGGTCTATTTCTGCTAGGAGTGTGTGCAGTCCAGTGTCTCCAAAGGCAGGTGTCCAGTTGAAGGTTAGGGTTGTGCTGGCCATCATCCCCAGGTTACTGATGGTCTGGGTTCCGATGATGCTGCCGTTAGCTATCAGCCTCACCAAAATGGATGATGCTGCCGCATCACCTGCATTAAGTACAGTTACATTTATCTGGTGGATCACATCAGTGTAAGGGTTCACCGGTACTTCTAAAATGGTTGTTTTAAGGTCTGCTCTTCCAGTAGCAGTGCTGGTGTTGGTTAGGTTGTTGTTGGTTTCGTTTATTTCATAAATAGTATCAAGTGGGTCTATTTCTGCTAGGAGTGTGTGCAGTCCAGTGTCTCCAAAGGCAGGTGTCCAGGTGAAGTTCAATACTGCACTGCTACCTGATGCCAGATTTTCGATGGTCTGGGTCCCGATGGTATTACCGTTATCCTTCAACCTCACCACAACTGAAGTTGCAGCAGCATCTCCATTGTTTGCCACAGTCACATTCACCGGGTAGGATACTCCAGTGTAAGTGTTTGTTTGTACTGCTACAGTGGTTGGTATCAGGTCTGGCCTGCCAGTTACAGTAACATCCTGAGTTAAATTGTTGTTGGTTTCATTCTTTTCCACATCTTCATTATCTGAATCTACTGTAAACAGAAGAGTATGTGATCCAGGTGTTCCAATATCCGGGATCCAGTTCCAGTAAAGAATAACATAATCCCCAATTTTCAGGCTCTCAATTCTCTGTGTACTGACTGTAACTCCATTATCCTTAAGTCGCACATTAAATGGAACTGCATCTGCATTTCCAGTATTACTCACTTTCACTGTTAACTGGTAGGGTAAACCAGTGTAGGAACTTGAAGGGTAAGTTATATTGGAGGGTACTAAATCCGGTTTCAACGGTGAAATAACAATTATACTGGTGGACATGGTTTGATTGTTCACCGTGGCATTCACAATTGAAGTTCCAGAAATAAAATTAGCCAGATAAGTTGTGTTAGCTATCCCGTTTACAGTTTTACCAGTTAATGGGTTCACAGTACCATAAATATCCGTTGCAAAAAGAACATCGGTTCCATCAGGAACATAACCCCCTGGTTGCACATCGTTAGAATTCCATGTAAGATCTGCAGTAAATGTGGCAGTTGATCCACCAGTCACGTTAGTTGCGTTTCCAGTAATTCTCAAAACAATCCAGGGGCTATAGTTCACAGAACCGGCAATACTACTGCTGGGATTATCATTGGAACCCCACCAGTTGTTTTCGGCACTGGTGATCCACTCTGAATACTCATTTGAATAAATACCACTACCTGAGCTTGCAGTATTGTTAAGAATGCTGTTGTAGTGAACATTACCTCCATTGAAGAACAGTGCACCACCAGTGTTACCTGCAGTGTTTCCGGTGAACTTACTGCCAGTTATAGTAATGTTTTGTATCAAGCTGCAAATGGCCCCACCATCACTTAAGGCGCTGTTATTGGTAAATTCACTTCCAGATATTGAACATATTGTACTCTCATATGCTTCATTGTATATAGCACCGCCCTGACCACTTGTGGCCTGATTGTTGATGAAGGTACAGTTGGATATGGTTATTGATTCAACTCCGTATTGATATATGCTTCCCCCATCGGTTGCAGTGTTACCTGTGAAAGTACTGCCGGAAATGGTTAAATAACCATAATTCTGGCATATCGCACCCCCCTGGCTGACACCCTTGTTAGTGGTGAAAGTACTTCTGGTAATGGTCACTGGTTTGTTTGTAACGCCCGAGTTATATATGGCACCACCAGTAGTTGCTGAGTTATTTGAAAAATCACTATCAATCACATTCAAAGTACCTTCATTATAAATAGCCCCACCATACCGGAAACCGGCATATATGGCTTTATTACAGGCTAAAGTACAATTTATTACATTTAAAGTACTTTCTGGGTCATTATTTGCAATAGCCCCTCCCCCATCGGCTGCCGATCCATTAATTAGGGTTAAGTTAGCTATTGTAACCACAATTGACGAAGATTCAGGAATATTAAATATATTACCCAACTGCTGGGCATCAATTATGGTGCCGGTTTTACTCTGGCCCTGGATGGTCATATTCTTATTAAGAACTATATTGGTGTTATTTTCTCCAGAATAAGTACCACTCGCGATAATAACTGTTCCTGCAGGGTTTACTGATGTAACACCCTTACTAACACTTAAATATGGATTATCTATCGTACCGTTACCGGTAGCATCGCTTCCGGTGGTGTTCACATAGATATTATCCGCTGCTGATACTGCTCCTGAAAAAACTATTCCAAATATAAAAACTAACGCTAGTATTATCAATTGTTTTTTCATTTTACACCCGCCCAACTTTAACAGACGTTAACATATCCTCATTAGATCAAAAAAATTATATTATCTTTCAATTTTAAGTTTAACAATCAATATTCCATTTAATTCATAATATATTACGAACTATTTTTTGTCAAAACATATTAATATATTTTGATTAATTTGATTAGCTGGATTGGACTATAATTGAAAAAAATTCTGTAAATTCTATATAAAAATGAATGGTTTTTCACAAAATTACAAACTTCAAAGGTTTTTATAAAAATAGTTTAAATATGCAATAATGTGTTTAACTACTGAAAAAGTTCATAAATCAAAGAATTACTTAAGTGTTGTTGGAAGGGGTTAGTTGAGTATTTAACACGCATTTTTATACAAAAAATGGAGTTTAATGGTTTTGGTATTGTTAAATTGAAAATAAATTAGAACTATTAACATTTTTTTAACAAGATTTTAAAACTTAGAAAATTTGTCTTAAGTTTAAAAAAAGTAAAGGATCAACTTTCATTGATCCTTTTTAAATCACACTAACTGTTTTTAGGTATATGTTGTTTGATTCGTTGGATTCTGTGATTTCGTAGTGTCTGTCACTGTTTATGGCTATATTGTAGTTTCCAGCAGTTGTTGGTGTCCAGGTCCAGGTTAGTGTGGTGTTTGCACCAGCAGCTAAACTGTTTACTCGTTGTGTGCCTACACCTGCGAATTTAATGTCGAAAGCGCTGGCTGCACTGTTTTCAGTGTTTGCTACTGTAACGGTGATGGTATAACTTTGTCCGGCTACGGGGTTGGCTGGTATTCCCTGTACATCGGTGATGGTTATGTCTGGTCGGTTGTCAGTTACTGTAATGGTTTGTGTGTATATGTTGTTTGATTCGTTGGATTCTGTGATTTCGTAGTGTCTGTCACTGTTTATGGCTATATTGTAGTTTCCAGCAGTTGTTGGTGTCCAGGTCCAGGTTAGTGTGGTGTTTGCACCAGCAGCTAAACTGTTTACTCGTTGTGTGCCTACACCTGCGAATTTAATGTCGAAAGCGCTGGCTGCACTGTTTTCAGTGTTTGCTACTGTAACGGTGATGGTATAACTTTGTCCGGCTACGGGGTTGGCTGGTATTCCCTGTACATCGGTGATGGTTATGTCTGGTCGGTTGTCAGTTACTGTAATGGTTTGTGTGTATATGTTGTTTGATTCGTTGGATTCTGTGATTTCGTAGTGTCTGTCACTGTTTATGGCTATATTGTAGTTTCCAGCAGTTGTTGGTGTCCAGGTCCAGGTTAGTGTGGTGTTTGCACCAGCAGCTAAACTGTTTACTCGTTGTGTGCCTACACCTGCGAATTTAATGTCGAAAGCGCTGGCTGCACTGTTTTCAGTGTTTGCTACTGTAACGGTGATGGTATAACTTTGTCCGGCTACGGGGTTGGCTGGTATTCCCTGTACATCGGTGATGGTTATGTCTGGTCGGTTGTCAGTTACTGTAATGGTTTGTGTGTATATGTTGTTTGATTCGTTGGATTCTGTGATTTCGTAGTGTCTGTCACTGTTTATGGCTATATTGTAGTTTCCAGCAGTTGTTGGTGTCCAGGTCCAGGTTAGTGTGGTGTTTGCACCAGCAGCTAAACTGTTTACTCGTTGTGTGCCTACACCTGCGAATTTAACATCGAATGCTCCACTATCTTTGGCTCCATTGTTGGTTATAGTACTGTTTATAGTGTAAGTTTGTCCAACTAATGGATTGGTAGGTATTCCATTAACATTGGTAATGGTCAGATCAGCAGGCCCATAAGCAGCTACCAGTATATTGCCCATAAAGTACATGTTGTCTCCCCAGTTGGTGTCAACAGGGCCAGTGGAATCGTAACTCTGCATTCCTGCAATATTAAGTCCATCTACAACATGGTTGGTTACATTGTAAACACTGAAACCAGTTTGTGGTCCACTCTTGTAGTTGTTCCAGAATCCAGTATATTCTTGTCCGTTGAAGATGAATTTACTGTCGTTTGTTTCATCAGCTGATGCCAGTATTGCAATAACCTTTGCATTACCCAGGTCAGTGGTACTAACACCATCGTAGTTGGCATAGGCTGTTGCTTCGGTATCATTCACAGAGTAAGTGTACCGGCTGCAGAGCATGTCAAAACCATCATTTATATAGATCTTCTTCATTGTGGTGGTGTTGTCCTGGTAAACCAATACCATGTATGCTCCGTAGATTGCGTAGTTGTTACCTGCCTCTGGAGTTATGGTCATGCTGTTACCAGCACTGTTGAAGAGACTGGTCACATCGTACACGTATAATCCATATGGGAAGTTGTAACTACCAAATCCTTTGGCATCCTTGTATGCTGCAATTGCACTCACCAGATTGCCATTGAAGTTCATGGTCCAGGATGGATCAACACCCATCTGATTGTAGGCGTAGCTCTGGTAGAGTCTTGCACTGACTACTGTGGCACCTGTAGGAATAACCAGATCAGAAGAGGTCCACTGGTAAGTTTTTTCACTCCAGTTAGCACCGTTGTAAGCAGTGTTACCACTGCTGTAGATCACATCATAATGACCTTCCCAGGTTTGCTGGGTTTCCATTGAGTTCAGTTTATCTTCATCAGTGTACTGTTTACCTTTGTAACCGTTGTTGTACACTGTGAGGCTTGTTGAAAAGCTGTTGTTGGTGGTGTTGGTTTCTGGTATGTTTTTGTTTGGGTTAGCATTGGCGTTAACCGGTACACTGTCCCCTCCAGTGTGACTGGCGGTGTCAGTTACGGTGACTGTAGTGCTGGCTCCTGCAGCAATTGCAGGCACATCCACAGTGTAAGTAACTCCACTAATTTCAACATTGAGAGAGGTAGCACTGGATGTTACAGTACCATTGTTTTTAACAGTTACAGAAATCACGTTTGGTTCGTTGGCGAAGAATGCTGCACCAGTGCCCACGTTAGGGCTGATGCCAGTTATAATCAGGTCGTCTCCATTTACAGTGATGTAACCTGTTTTAATTTCATCATCACTACCTCCGGGGTTGGTTACTGTGAGTTTCACTGTGTAGTATCCAGCATTATTGTAGGTACAGGTGGGGTTTTGTTCTGTGCTGTCTACATTACCATCGTTATCAAAGTCCCAGGCGTAACGGGCCACGTATCCAGTTGATGCATCTGTAAACTGGACATTTAATGGTCCTTCTCCACTGGTAGTGTTAGCTGAGAAACCTGCAACAGGAGCTGCATCTGCGTATTCAACTACCAGGAATTGTTGTAGTGTGTCCATTCCACCGCTGGTGGTTCCCTGGATTGCAGCTACATTGCCAGTGGCAGTTAAGTAGTTTTTAATATCAGCTACCAGAGCTGAACTAGTGAAGCTGTTTCCCTGCCATGCTGCCAGTGCTATGGTGTTGCCGTTGAAGAGTAGGTTTCCTTCTCCTGGACCGGCACTGCCTGCGAAACTGTGTAGTGTGGCATTGTTCACGTTAACCAGGTCAATGGTCATGCCGGTGAAGTTGGCATAGGCTGTGGCTTCTTCCAGTGTGGTTCCGTAAGCAGATTGTGATAGTCCCAGTTCATCGCACTGTTCGCCAATGAATATCTGCTTACGGGTTGCATTAGGGTCTGAATAAACCACTGCCAGAGTACTGGGGTACAGGGCATTAAGGTTACCGTCAAGGGGGTTCATGACCAAGCTGTTTTCTCCATTACGATTGTACATGCTGGTGACGTTGAAAACCATCAGACCGTATTTGTAGTATGCGTATGCTCCGTAGTTGCTCTGGTCAGTGTACCAGGCCAGGGCACTGTTGGTGATGTCGTTGCCATTGAATAGTATGGTCCAGTTAGGGTTTCCATCAGCAGTGTAATCCCAGTTGTAGGATAAGTATAACCATACATCTTCAACTGTACCAGTACTTGGTACGGATAAGTCGCTGGCATTCCATGTTTCAGTCCGGGTGGTCCAATTCACTCCTTTGTAGGCAGTATCTGGTTGGGTGTAGTATGCAATATCTCCACGGATATCATAGGTATGCTGGGTGTTGATGTCAGTACCGTTGTACTCGTATAATCCCTGACCGCAGTAACCATTGTACAGGACTGATTTAAGGGCACTGGTTTTGTTGTTGTTGGCTTCGTTGGTTTCAAGGATGGTGTTAAGTGGGTCTAATACAACTCTGTAGGTTATTTTAGATAAATTACTGGATCCGTAAACTGTATCTGCGGTTATGGGTCGTATTGTGGGGTCAATTAGGCTTAGGGTAGGTGATGTAGCGCCGGCTGCCAGTGAGTTGATGGTTGTGCTGGCTACTGGTGTGGTTCCACCATTCACATCACTGGCGTAAATGTACACCAATATGTTGGCGGCGGTGTCTTTTCCCTGGTTTTTAATACCTGCAACTGTGACTGTGTTGTTTTGACCGGGGAAAACATAAGCTGGAGAAGTGTTAACCAGGCCACTTGCGTACAGATCCACGTTGGGTACTGCAGTGATGTAGTTGGTTTTGGTTTCAGTGTCACTTCCACCCTCATTGGTGGCTGTTAGACTCACAGTGTAGTTTCCAGAGGTAGTATATGTGTGGGTGGGGTTCTGTAGTGTTGAGGTTCCACCATCACCGAAGTCCCAGGCCCAGCTGGTTGGACTGCCAGTGGATGAGTCGGTAAACTGCACAGTGTTATTCCTGATGATAGTAGTGGTGTTAGCTGCGAAGTTTGCTTCTGGTGCAGGTGTTGATGCGGCTTCACGGATAGATAGTGTAGCCAGGATCATTTTTAAGCTCCCACCTCCAGGAGTGTAAGTTAAGTTACTGCTGGCACCAGGTGTGATGTAATTAGATACATCCCATTGGTGTTCCTTGTAGTAGCCTGCTGTTTCAGTTAGATTACCGGATATGGTGTTTTCATTGAAGCTGTAGGTTCCATCTGCGCTGGAAGCAGCCACAGTATCGAGAGTGGCATTGCTGAATCCAGTTTCCACCCTGGCGGTGTTGAATGTTGAAGTAGAAGGATCACCACCCCCTGCGATCCAATCCTGTCCATTTAGCACCCAGTAGTCTACCTTGTCATTGTCTCCATCGTTGTAGGCCACTGCCAGTGCAATCATCTTGATACGTCCATCAAAATTGTATCCATCAACTGCAGTATTGGTCACCTGAATATTGACGTTGTTACCGGTTATGAGGTTGGTGACATCGTAAACACTTTGATAGTCACTGTAGCACCTTGTAACATGGTCATTTATTGGATAGACCGTGGGGTCATTGGTGGTACTTTCTCCAGTCCAGACCAGGTGTTCTGTTCCCAGGTCCTCGCCGGCATCATTGTAGTCACCATCGCCATTGGCATCAATTTTAGTGTTTTGATCCAGGGCATAGGATGGGTTACCTGACCCGGAATAAGTGTTCACGTAGACCTTAGCTGACTGGATATTGGTGTAACTAGGCAGTGTATTGCTCTGTGTATATGTTGTCGGGCCCCAGTTTGTACTGGCGTTAATGTACAAGTCCCCAGAGACTGTACCACTCTGGTTGTCTACCAGTGGTTCCCCTGCAGAAACTGCTCCACAGGCAATCATGGCTAAGACCACAGTTACCATAATTAACATTATTTGTTTCTTAATTTTTGGGTAAATTGTTTCACCTCCATTTAATAAGTATTTAAAAGGTTCAAAGGTTATCAATTAATTTTGCACTCAAAATTCAATCAAAAAAATCACTTTATTATCCAGAATAAGTCCTTAGCTTATTAAATTCCCACCTCCCCAATTTTATGAAATAATCTTTAATTTACTCGTATATAATACTATTTATTAACTTTATATTATTACTTTCGGGCTTAATTTCCTTTAAACGTAATAACTATTATAATCTTCATACAAAAACTGGGAAAAAATCAATCAGTAATATATTTTTAGTATTTTTTAGGTTTTAAAAATTATTTTTGAAATAAATCATTCAATAGATTATTTAGATGTTAAAAAAAGAAAAAAGGGGGTGGGAAATAATTTATTTCCTTTTGAAGTTTCCTTTGAAGTAACCAAATCCAACCAGACCCACCAGTATGATTACACCTGCAATAGCTGCAATTGGTAAGCCGGACTCAGATGTTCCTGATGAAGAACTCTGTTTGGTAACTTCATAAGCTTTTCCTTCACCACTATCGCCCGGTGTGGTACTACTTTCTGATGATTCGTCCCCCACACTTCCCGATGAACCACTGTCTTGGGATTGGGATTCAGATTGGGATTGGGATGATGATTGAGAACTAGAAGACTGCGATCCGGTTGAAGTCGATCCTGTGGGATTAGAATCAGGGGTCTTCCCTGGAGCAAATGCTGCTTGCTGTGTGGCCTTGTACAGTTGGGCATTTAAACTGGCCAGTAGATCAGCATTCACATATGTAGTTGCCCATTTCATCATGGCAATATTACCACAGCTGCAGTCACAACATGCTACACCACCAGCAATAACCATTTTAGCCCATTCATTAGCAACTAACTGGAGAGTTGCAGTATCTGTAGTCCAATAACCGGTGTAAGCTGCAGTAAGTAGTGTCCCAGCAACACTGACCATGGCATATGAATTTGCTCCACTTTCTAGCCACTTTGTAACTCCCATATTGTATTTATCCTTGAAATAAACATCCACAAGATTATCCCACATCTTATTGTTGAAAGCTCCAGGCCGGGTTACCTGCCCTAAAAACATGTTAGAAACATATTTTGAGATGTATCCTGCACCCGCATATCCACTGCCCATCATTCCTTCGATCCATTGAGGATTGTTGAGTCGGGTATTGTATTCTCTGCTCACATATTGTTCTAAACTCATTGCGCGGGGTTCAATGCCATTACCATACTTCAGAACATACATGTTTGGTTCTTTGCCATTTACTGCTGCAATTGCAAGGGAAAGTCCACCCCAGTAATCAAAGAAGTCGTCATTATCAAGGGATCCATAGAGGTTAGTGTTTCTACTGGTGTAAACGGAATTCACGCCAGTTAGTGCTCTTATAAAAGCAATACCACTGTATTTTCCCCAGTTATTGGATGAATATACATTTCCCATTCGGACCAGATAGTTATATCCCAGTTCTGAAGAGCTGTTCCAGGTCCAGCTTTGTCTTACTGCCTGGGCAATCATGGCTCCATAATCATTTTCAGGCGGTGCGAATATTCTGGATATAGCCAGTTCCCCTGCATCAGTGCAGTTCATGCCCTGATCCATGTAGTAACAAAAGTCATTGACCCAATCAAATGCCACATAGTTATCATCTAAAGATTCACTGCCCTTCCCATAGTTTCCTATGTCGGACATTATGGAATCTAAAGCTTTTTTAACATTATCTCCATATTTGGCCTGTAAAGTGCTATTTGATAGTATTGTGTAGTACGATCTTGCCAGTGCTATTCTAAATGCCTTATCAATGAGCCCCAGTTGTCTGCTGAAGAGGTCCCTCATGTTACCATCAATAACCACTACCACATCTATTCGTTTCTTATCCCAACCATCTGGTCTGGTCAAATCGTTTAAATTGACATAAGTGGGCATTTCAAGTAGTTTTTGTCCGTTGGATCCTGCACTGGGAGAACTGGACCACTGTGGTTCCATTCCCAGTAAGTAAAGTACCAGTGAAATTAATTCCCCATTATCTCTGGATGTTTCAGTGTCCCAAATTCCCACCACGATCTTTTTGACGGTATCGTTTTCGTTTAAAAGGGTGGTAAGGGTGAGATTTTTGGCTTTTAAATATGCTGTGAGGGTAGGTATTTCTGCAGCCTGATCCTGGTAGAAGTTTTTCCCGGTTGGAAGTGCATCTGGATTGTTTATTGGGTCATTTCCCAAACCCGGAGCAACGTAACCTCCATTGAGCGCATTTATAAAACTCGTCACTTCATTACTCACACTCACCTTAATTCCATTTATGTATATCACAGCTTTTCCAAGGGCGATTTTGAGGTTGTTAGATGGATTTGATGTGAATCCTGATGCCACTGTTGCCACGTCGCTATATATGAGCTGTTTCACCAGTTCAACACACTTTTCCTGCACTATATTTTGCTGGGCTGCATTAAGGTCATCATATTTTTTTCCATAAGTTACCAGGGCAATTTCATTTTGAAGACTGGTGGTGTTGAGATTTTCAGTTACATTGGTTTGATTTTCAACCAGATATGGAACCGATAACATGGATGTTACCAGTAAAGCAATCTGGTCATCAGTCCAGTTTCTGCCAATAACATCCACACCATAGGGGTAGAAAGTATTGGCCACGTCGGTAAGATATGCGTCCACCACTTCAATAAGTTGTGCATTGCTTAAATTGCTAATATCAACTCCAATATCTGCTTGAAGGTTATTATCCTGGATTGTTTTTTTGATTTTAGTTATGATTTCCTGTTTTTTTGTACTGTCAGCACCATCATAATCTTCCACCAGGCTTTCCAGATCAGACATGCCTCCATAGAGCTGGGTGAATCCTATTGGGGGTGTAAGGTGGTCAATTATCACTGCAGCTCCTCTTCTTTTGGCAGTTAAACCTTCTCCAACTCCATCCATTATGTAGAAATAGATTTGTGGTATGCCTCCGGTGACTATGGATGGGAAATCGTCATATGAAGTCAACACTTCTTTACCAGGTAACCATTCGTGGGTAGCGTGTCTTCCCATAAATACCATCGCGTCCATTCCTTGCTGCTGAAGGTAAGCATAGAAAGCCAGGTACTGGTAGTTTGGTGCTACCACGCTGTTGTGATATATTTGGTCTGCATTTCCTTCCCATCCCCGTTGTGGTTCTGGTGCTATGAGAATATTGCCAAATTGTATTCCTGGAAGAACAAAATATTTAGTTCTATTTCTTTCAACAGTCATTATGTTCCCGGGTACTGCACCCCAACCAGACATTCCACTAATATTGAGGGCTAAAAACTGCTGTTTATACAGTAAATACTGATTGTAATCTGCAACATCTTTACTTACCACATATTTTTTTAATATGGCAACTATGTTGCTCAGTATGGGTGCAGAAGCATTTAAATTCGCATCAGGTACCAGTGCATATATTTGACTGTACCATGAGTCAATTTTATCGTACATATCCTGGGTGTGTTCCTGTATGATATCAGCAGCGTCATTGGAGCTTATGTAATTGATCTCCACCGATCTTTTACAGATCTCCCCGATATAAGCTACCGGGCCCTGTTCAATGTTCAGTTGAGTCAGGTCATCCAGTTGATTGTACCACTTTAAAAACTCACTGACAGGATACAAAATAGCACCGGGAATATCGGCGAGCTTTTCAATTTCAGTCTGATTCCAGGATGAAAAATCAATTTTATTTCCATTTGAGTCCTGATATGCCAGTAGCTCAGCTAATAGTGATGAGTTATTATCCGCAAGTTTATCCACGAGTCCTGGTGCCCAGTTAGCTATGTTTGTTCCCTGGGCCAGCATTTCATACAGTAGTACGGTTGAATTTGCTGGAATGTTATCCACCGTGTAATTCTGATTTTTTAAAACATTTAAGAGGTTGAATATGCTTTCTACAGGGTCCAGGTAACTGGCGGCGATATTTTGTTTTCCTGGGGGGTAATTGTAATAGATCATGGCTATTTTCTTCTCAGAATTGGCCATGTGTTTGAGGGAGGCCCAGCTACTGATGGTAGTTGCAAGCATTTGTATATTCGGAGTGTAAGGAACGTAATCCCCGGCACTTCCTCCGGTGTTGGGGTCTATAGTAGTTTTCTGCCCTCCCACATATATGGGATCAATCAGGCCCTGTGCTTCTAAAATCGCGATATGCCACCATTTATCTCCTTCAAGAACTCTTAAACCACTGGTGCTCATTTCATAGACTTCGTTGGTTTCGTAGTTGGAGTGAACTGCTCGCAATATTGGGACGTTTAGTGCTGTGAGGAATGTTGTAACATTCCCGAAATCCTCTCCACCAAGTCCATATGCTACCATATCCACCACTGCATCTACTCTTACTAAGTAATTGGAGGTGTGGTTGATAAAGTCGTTTAAATCTGTTGCATTGGTGAACATTTTCAGCATGTAAGCCAGCTGATCTGTTGTAGCGCCGGGAGCAGTTATGGGTATAACATTCAATCCTTTTGCTTCTAATGCATCTATAATGGCATAGTATGTTGCCAGTGAATTGGGGACGTACATGCTACTTTCAATGAGTCCCACTGTACCTACATTGTCACTTTTGAAATATTTGGCCATGTATTCTTCTAAAGAATTGTAATATCCATTCCGGTAGATACAACCTTTATCCGAGTATGTTGGATCACTGTAACTGGTTTGAAGGCCGAATAGGTTCAATGCCCATAGTATCTGGTTTTTAAAGTTATCCCTATCATTGACGTCTTTGTAGAGCACTGCTTTATCAAAGCGGTCATCCAGATTTACAGCAGTAGAAATGGTTCCGTTAACATATGCCAAAATATTATAGTAATTTTTCCCTCTCATGGTGTTAGTATAGTAATCATTCAATTCTGCGAGGGTTATTGAGCTGGGAATGAGTTTGGTTCCGTTAATTGCTGAATACTTCATGAGTTCCAATGAATTGTAAGTAACTGAAGCTGGAGGTTCTAATATGAGGAAAATTCCCTTGTTTGCAACCTCGGGATGCGCAGTCAAAATTCTCTGCAACATCGGTGCAGTTTCAGTCATTATCCAGTCGCCAATGAAAATGTCACATGTTTTAAGGTATTGGTAAAGTTCATCATCAGTCATCTGGTTTATCTGCAGCCCTGTTCGAAGTTGTATTGATATGTTTGGGATAATTTGAAGAACATCTGCAGCAGCAGGGTTAAGGTTACCCAGGTCGTCATAAATTATAAAGACACTGGTAACTCCACTTTCTTTAATCATTGAAAATTTGTTATACTGATTGTTGGTTTCATTGGACTCGTTTACCTGGTTTAAAGCATCTAAAATAACTTTAATTTCATGTAAACCATTAGTTGTCGGATTCCAGTTAAATAAAATATTTTTTAGCTCACCAACAGCTAATCTACTTATGGATTGACTTCCAATTTTGGTGTTACCATCATAAAAGTCAACCTGGAACTGTCCGGAGTTAATCAATCCCTGATTGGTAATGTTAACATTCAAATTATAGGTCTGATTGACTGCAGGATTGTTAGGAACTCCCAAGTCACTTGGAACTACTATTAAATCCGGTTTTTGAGAGTTAACTTCCAGATTATCAATCAAATAAATGTTATTCGTTTTGTTACTTTCTAATACATCATTTAATGTATCTAAAATAACTTTCAGATTATGTACTCCGGAAGTGGTTGGTGTCCAGTTAAATAAGAGATTTAGAGTAGATCCTGCATTTAAACCATTTACAGTGAAAGTTTTAATCAGGTTATTTCCATCATAAATTTCCACCTGGAATTCACCTGCACTGGTAAGTCCACGGTTAGCTATAGTGGTATTAATCTGTGAAGGTATGCCCACAATCAGATTATTAGGAATTGCCACAACTTCAGGGATCAAATCAGCTAAATCTGTTGCTTGAGGATATTTAACTTTCAGGGTAGATATAAAAATTTTAAAAGACTGCCCTGGGAAATTTAAATAGTTTAAGGTGCTTGTTTGGCCTGTGGTCATATCATTGGTAACATTCCATGAGTCAAATCCGAAGTATGTGGCTGCAGGAGGATTAGAACCCTCTTTACTCACACCATTAAATTCGTAATTGGCATCATAGGATGAGGTATGAACTACTTTAAGTTGGGCGTTTTCCCATCCTGTGGGGAGAGTAGTGGTATCAAATGTTGTGCCACGGGTTGAATCATCTTGGAACCACATGTGTCCGTCATTGACCCAGTAACTTATCCTGTCGCCATCCCCATCATTATAGGCAACAATCAATGCCAGGAATTTTATTCGTCCATCTACTCCGGAACCACTTGGGGCAGTTTGTACTTTGACCTTAACTACTCCATTGGTGATGTAGGGAAGTACATCGTAAGATAGGTAGTAGTCTGAATAAACTCTGTTAATGTGGTCATTCAACCAGAAAACATTTCCACTGTTTAATTCGGAGGCAATATTTAAGATAGTGTTATTTTCCAAAACTGTTTCGTATGTGCCATCATTATTCCCATCAAACGTTACATTAACACCACACGCACGAGAATCTGTTCCCGCCACATAAACTACAGTGTACAGTTTTGCATAGGTGATGTTGGTGTAACCGGATGGTGCGAAGTTGTAAGTAGCTTCCTGTGTCACTCCCACATCCTGCTTCTGCTGGTTAAATGGCGTAGGTTGTGAGGCGTTAACGTATAGATCTCCAGATACTGTGCCGCTTTGATTGGTGGTTAAGGGAAGTTCATCAGCAGATGCAGTTCCACACAGTGCCATGGCAAAAACAACTCCAATTATAAGGAGTATTGGTAATTTTTTTCTCCTACCATTTCTGGATATTCCCAATCCTCCCAAAATGCTTAAAACACCAACAATTAAACCTGTAAATGTCGTTCCTGTTTCTTGCATTGGTACAGTACTGCTGATTGATGTGTTTTCTGCAGCATTAGCTAGGGTAGAAACTGATGAGTTTACAACCGTTGATCCTGGCGATTGGATACTCAAGGTTAATGCCCGAGCATTATTACTGGTTATGTAGTCATAGGTACTTGAGAAGATATTAGGGCTACTGGTTGAACTACCTGCACTCAGCACTCTTAAAATCAGGTTGAGTTTGGGGTCACCCACCGGTAGATTACCAAGATTCCAGGTAACAGTCCTGGTTGAAGGATTATACTCGGGATTAGGTAAACTATCAGCTATCATTCCAACATATTCAAAGTTTCCCGGTATCACATACTTAAATATCACTCCAGTGGCATCATCTGGTCCGTTGTTACCCACCTTGAAGCTCATGGTGATAATATCACCAACCTGTGGATTGCTGTTGGAAACTGATGAATTGACGTAAACATCTGCCCGGGGTATGGTGTAGTTTTTGGTGTAAACTGTAGATGGGTTTCCAGCAGAGTCCACAGCCATGAATTTTAGGGTGGTGGTGCTGGAGATGTTCAGGGCAGTGTGGTAAACACTACTGCTTGTCGTTGGGTTACTTCCATTGGTAGTGTAGTATATTACGGGATTATTGTCCAGATTATCTGTTGCACTCAAAACTACTGATTGTGCAGTGCTGTAAGTACCGGTTCCAGGTGTTGCATTTGCAGTTGGTGCTGTTTTATCCAGAGTATATGTTCTTGTTTGATTGGCAGCTCGGTTACCTTCATCATCTACCGCATAGAATTTTAAGTTCATAACCCCTTCGGTGTTGAGGTTGAGGGTGACAGTTTTGTTTGTATGATTCCAGTTCACACCATCATTACTGTAATATATTATAGGGTTTTGATCCCTGTCGTCACTGGCTGTCAGGGTCACTGTTTGATCAGTTTTAAACACTCCACTGTTTAGATCTGCGGTGACTAGGGGTGCTGTGGTGTCAATGGTGTATGTTTCACTCTGAACTTGGCCCTGATTTCCAGCTGCATCCACTGCCATGAATTTTAGGGTGGTGGTTGTAGCTATGTGTATAGGTCCAGAGTAGATGTTGCTGTTGGTGGTGGGGTCACTTCCATTGGTAGTATAATATATAGTAGATGGTTCTGAAGCAGTCAACTCCACATCCAAAGTGTGGTTTACCAGACAAGTGGTTGGATTGGCACTGACACTAGGAGCTGTTGTATCTATAATATAAGTTTCACTCAGGGGGTCCGAATTTATGCCTGAAACTGGGAAAAGCGTGAAATAGAGAGTACTGGTTTTTTCCAAGTGAACAGGGAATAAATAGATAGACACAACTGGACATAAGGGATTGCTTCCATCATCTATGTAATACCTTATAAAGCCGTGTACATCAGAAGTTAGATTCACATCCAAAGAATGGTTATATATTCCACCAACAGGATTTGCAGTGACTATTGGTTTGTATTCTGCAACCAGAATACTACTTAAAGCCACCATATTGTCTCCATTTCCATTTACCATGAAACTCTGCAAGCCCGCATTGTTAAGGCCATTTTGCAAAGCACTGGTTACATCGCACTGACTTAGACTTAGCTGAGATCCACTTGAATAATTTCCACTAAATCCTGTGTATTCGTTTCCATTGAAGATAAATTTACTTTTACCATCTTCATTGGCACTAGCAAGGATGTTGATAACTTTTGCATTGCCAATGTTGGTGGTGTTCACTCCAGTGAATGTGGCATATGCAGTTGCTTCATCATTACTGGCACTGCGGGTAGTTCCACTGTAAAGCATGTCAAATCCATCGTTGATGTAAATCTTTTTGATGGTGGTTTCGTAGTTGTCCTGGTAAACAACTATGAGGTATGCTCCGTAGATTCCGTAGTTGTTCCCTGCCTCGGGGATTATGGTCATGGTGTTACCAGCATTGTTGAATAAGCTGGTCACATCATACACGTACAGTCCGCCAGGGTAGTTGTAACCACCGTATCCTTTAGTGTCGCTGTAAGTTGCACCGGGATTAATTGTTGCCCCATTGAAAATCATGGTCCAGTTAGGGGCATTTGTCATCTGGTCGTAAGTGTAACCCTGATACAATCTGGCACTAACCACAGTTGCACCAACTGGTATATGCAGGTTATCTGAGGTCCAACTGTATGTTTTTCCCGTCCAGTAGGCACCATTGTAGGTGGCATTGCCGCTACTGTAAACAATATCGTAATAACCTTCAAAGGTTTGCTGGGTACTTAAATCACTGCCATCAGTGTACTTTTTACCCTTATAACCATTGTTGTAAACAGTCAAAGTTGTGGCAAAGATATTGTTGGAATCATTGGTCTCAGGTACGTTGTTGGAGGGGTCTGCATTGGCTGATACTGGTACACTATCACCTGCAGTGTGAATCACTGGATCAGTAACTGAAACAGTTACATTAGCACCCACTGCCAGTGCAGGAACATTTACAGTGTAAGTGTTTCCATTAACAGTTACATTTAAGGTGGTAGAAGCTGAATTAGCAGTTCCATTATTATTCACTGTTACATTGATTACATTGGGTTCATTGGCGAACATGTAATCTCCGAGACCTGAATTGGCTTTAACATCTGTAATAATTAGATCTGTTACAGGGGGTGTGTTTACTGTTATGTAACATGTTTTAACTTCATTATCACTGCCTCCGGAGTTAGTCACTGTGAGTTTCACATTGTAGGTTCCGGGGGTGCTGTAAGTGTATGAGGGGTTTTTATCGGTGCTGTCAGTGATACCGTCGTTGTCAAAATCCCACGCATAACTGGCTACGTATCCAGTCGAAGTATCATTGAACTGCACGGGCATTGGAGCAATTCCAGTAGTTGTATTGGTGGTGAAATTAGCCACAGGTGCTGCATCTGCGTATTCAACTACCAGGAATTGTTGTAGTGTGTCCATTCCACCGCTGGTGGTTCCCTGGATTGCAGCTACATTGCCAGTGGCAGTTAAGTAGTTTTTAATATCAGCTACCAGAGCTGAACTAGTGAAGCTGTTTCCCTGCCATGCTGCCAGTGCTATGGTGTTGCCGTTGAAGAGTAGGTTTCCTTCTCCTGGACCGGCACTGCCTGCGAAACTGTGTAGGGTTGCATTGGCAACGTTAGCTAGATCAATGGTCATGCCGGTGAAGTTGGCATAGGTTGTGGCTTCTTCCAGTGTGGTTCCGTAAGCAGATTGTGATAGTCCCAGTTCATCGCACTGTTCACCAATGAATATCTGTTTACGGGTTGCATTGGGGTCTGAATAAACCACTGCTAGGGTACTGGGGTACAGGGCATTCAGGTTACCTTCATGGGCGTTCATGACCAGGTTGTTATTGCCGTTGCGATTGTACAGGCTGGAGACATTGAAAACCATCAAACCATATTTGTAGTTTGCGTATGTTCCGAAGTTGCTCTGGTCGGTGTACCAGGCCAGGGCACTGTTGGTGATGTCGTTGCCATTGAATAGTATGGTCCAGTTAGGGTTTCCGTCATCGGTGTAGTCCCAGTTGTAGGTTAAGTATAACCAAACGTCTTCGATGGTTCCGGTGCTAGGCACAGACAGGTTACCTGGTGTCCAAGTTTCAGTCCGGGTGGTCCATCCTACTCCTTGGTATGTAGTATCTGGTTGGGTGTAGTATGCAATATCTCCACGGATATCATAGATATGTTGGGTGTTGATGTCAGTACCGTTGTACTCGTATAATCCCTGACCGCAGTAACCATTGTACAGGACTGATTTAAGGGCACTGGTTTTGTTGTTGTTGGCTTCGTTGGTTTCAAGGATGGTGTTAAGTGGGTCTAATACAACTCTGTAGGTTATTTTAGATAAATTACTGGATCCGTAGAGTGTATCTGGGGTTATGGGTCGTATTGTGGGGTCAATTAGGCTTAGGGTTGGTGATGTAGCGCCGGCTGCCAGTGAGTTGATGGTTGTGCTGGCTACTGGTGTGGTTCCACCATTCACATCACTGGCGTAAATGTACACCAGTATGTTGGTGGCGGTGTCTTTTCCCTGGTTTTTAATACCTGCAACTGTGACTGTGTTGTTTTGACCGGGGAAAACATAAGCTGGAGAAGTGTTAACCAGGCCACTTGCGTACAGATCCACGTTGGGTACTGCAGTGATGTAGTTGGTTTTGGTTTCAGTGTCACTTCCACCCTCATTGGTGGCTGTTAGACTCACAGTGTAGTTTCCAGAGGTAGTATATGTGTGGGTGGGGTTCTGTAGTGTTGAGGTTCCACCATCACCGAAGTCCCAGGCCCAGGATGTGGGACTACCTGTGGATGAGTCGGTAAACTGCACGGTATTGTTCCTGAGGATAGTAGTGGTGTTAGCTGTGAAGTTGCATACTGGTGCTTCAATGGTGCTTGCTAGGTTTACGGTTAGTATGGCCAGGGGAATTTTATAGTATCCGGATGTTCCTGTTCCAGGGAAGTAGCGTGCATATCCCATGGTTACATCACTAGTTCCGTTGATGTAGGGGGTGACGTTCCAGCTGTCTAAACCTGCATATGCTCCTTGAGCGTCTGGTGTGCGGTCTAGTGCAGAGTTGGTGAATGTTCCGTCTACCGGAGGATTGGATCCGGTTATTTCGAAGTTGTTTTCTGCTGTTGGGAATCCGTAGTATCCATTGTTGCTGGCCAGGTAATTCACGGTGAGGTTGGCAGATTCAACCGTTCCAGGGATGTTGCTAGTGTTGAATGTGGTTGAACCTACTGCTACAGTGTTGAGTTCTTCTTCTGTTTTGTAGCTGGTGACATCGTGTCCTTGGTTTACCCAGTACATTATCTTGTCGTTGTCACCATCATTGTAGGCTACGATGAGTGTCATCATTTTTATTCGACCATCACTGGGTGATCCTGTGGTGTTTACTTTCACTTTGACGGTGTCACTGGTTATTTGGTCAGTGACATCGTACCACATGAAGTAGTCGCTGGTTACTCTGGTGGTGTGGTTGTTGATGATTTTGTAAGGGTCATTTTCCCCTCCACCGTAGGCGGTGTTGTTGTTACCTCCATCAACAATGAAGTTGTAGGGGGTGTGGTCGGTTTCGGTCCAAGTGGTTTCATATACACCGTCTCCATTTCCATCGAATTGGTTGGTGGCGCAGAAACCGTAGTCTGTTTGCTGGTTCAGTGCATATACCGTAACATACAACCTAGCCCACTGAATATCATCAGATGCACCTTCTGGCAGGTTGAATGTATGTTCATCGAGATTGGTGTTGGTGGCGTACTGTGGAGCTTCTATGTATACTCCTCCGCTTACAGTTCCGTTTTGTACTGTGGTGAGGTTTTGACCACCAACATAATCATCGGCTGATACAGCACCACAAACTACAAGAGCAAAAATTATAGTAAGAGAAAAAAATAGTACTTTCTTTTTTATTTGTCTATGGGTTTTTTTATTTTCCTTCATTTTTTCTACCTTATTTGTACTTTTTCTACTTTATCTGTAACTTTTACAGAATTCATCGGAAATCACGAGTTTTATGTGAGTTTTTTTAATAATTAAGAAATTATTCCCCATTTGCATTTTCTTCCTCCTTCCAATTTTCATTTCATCCGATTTTATAATATTTTTCTCAACAGTGCCCTCCTAATTGATAACTTAGTTCAAAGAATTTTCCCATAATTAAAATATTACTTTAATTGAAATAAGTATCAATATTCTCTTTAATTTTCTACGGGTAGATATAATTATTATAATATAAAAAGTACTATTATTATTGTTATTATATGTATTACTGAAAAGCCGATACTGGGTCAAATTGTAATACATTTTTGGTAAAATAAACTAATATTTGTTATCTAAAAAATATAGTTTTAAATTAGATTAAGGGGTCAAAGGCTTTATTGAACGTTTTTAACACAATAATGTCTTATTTACTCAAGAAAGACAATTAATGGATTAGATATCGGTAAATTTTTCAACTACCATTAAATTACGGACTTACAAAAATTTTAAAAAAATAGAGAATTCGTTTTACTGTTGAATAGGGATGACATTCCATAGTTAAGATATTTTTGGAATCTTTATATTCTAATTTAATAATCTTATTTCATTCCCGATCAGGATTTATCATTGCGACAAATTTCTTTTAGTAATTTCAAACCTAAAACATAAAAAGTAAATATTTATGCCTTTAAATGATTAATATAAACGTTGAAATCATAATAAACTAAATTAATATTTTAGATAGAATAACGAAACTTTAAAAATACATTTTAAATCGAAAATAATATTTAAATTGGTTTCAAAGTTAGTTCAGATTAATTTAAAAAAATAAAAAATTGAATATAATATATTGTTTATTTCAAAAATATAAAACTAGGTGCAGAAATGTATCAAAAATTATTAAAAAAAATTAAAAACAAAGAATCAACCATTTGTGTTGTTGGACTGGGCTATGTTGGCCTTCCAACAGCCATATTCTTTGCGGAAAATGGTTTTAATGTTATTGGAGTCGGAATTGACGAAAAGAAACTGAACATGATTAATCAGGGAATCTCACCTCTGGGAGAACTTGGTTTAGATGAAAGGCTTTTCAAGGTTGTTCAGGACAAGAAACTGGTTGCAACATTGGATCTTCCAGGAGCTACCCGCGATTCTGATATTATACTGCTTATTGTACCAACACCAGTAACCAAATCCAAGGACCCGGATCTATCACACATCATATCTGCCGGTGAAAATGTGTCCAAAGGACTGGGCAAAGGTAAACTGGTAGTACTGGAGTCCACAGTGTATCCCGGTGTGACTGAAGAAACATTACAACCAATCCTGGAAACATCTGGACTCAAAGCCGGTGCGGACTTTGGACTGGCCTACTGCCCTGAAAGGTACAACCCAGGGGATGATGCCCACTCCATAGAAAAAGTAGCCAGAGTCGTTGGTGGAATAACCCCCGAATGGGCGGAGATAACCCGTGAACTTTATCAGTTCATAATTGAAGAAGATATCAATGTTTTAAGGAACATTAAGACTGCTGAGGCTGCCAAGGTTATTGAAAACACCCAGCGTGACCTTAATATTGCCCTGGTTAATGAACTGGCCATGATCTTCGAGAAAATAGGCATTGATGTTATGGAAGTTATTGAGGGTGCCAGCACCAAATGGAACTTCAACGCTTACTACCCTGGTGGGGGAGTAGGTGGGCATTGTCTGCCTGTAGACCCTTACTATTTAGTTAAAAAAGCTAAAGAGTTAGGATACCATTCTAAGGTAATAGCTGCTGGTCGTACCATCAATGATTACATGCCTAAACACGTCTTCGGTCTTCTCACAGATGCTTTAAATGATAATGAAAAACCAGTGAAGAACTCCCGTGTTGTGGTTCTGGGGTTATCCTACAAGGAAAACGTGGGTGACGATCGAGAATCACCTTCTGAGGAACTCATAGGTGAACTGGAACACAACCAGGCGCAGGTTACCATAGTGGACCCTTACATTGAAGAAACAGCAGTCTACGGCACACTGGAAAGTGATGTATACACTGCACTGGAAGATGCAGATGCCATGGTCTTAATGACTGCCCACCAGGAATTCCGGGACCTGGACTTTGAAAAAGTAAAAAAACTAATGAAAATCCCTATTATCATAGATGCCCGGCGCATATATGATCCTGAAAAACTAAGGGAAATGGGATTCCATTACAGTGGAGTGGGAGCAGTAAATAACTCCTATTAACCTCCACATTTAATTTCTTTTTAAATTTAAAACAGACTTATACTTCTAGAACTAATTTTATTTTAAGTAGACTTTCTTTTTAATTAATTTCTACTTTTAAGCAGATTCTACTTTTAAACAGACTGTTGTGTGTATTTTTTTTGTGATTAGAGAATTTATGTTAGTATTTTCCTTCATTACTATTGTGGGGTGAAGAATTGGACAACTTTCTCCAGATCCTTTCTGAAATCATCACTGGGCCTGTATCCATGAGCTTTTATTTTATCAATATCTGCCAGGGAGTGCTTAACATCCCCTGCTCGGGGGTCAGTGTATTTGGGGTTAACTTCCACGTCTAAGAGTTCACCCATCATGCCGATTAGTTCATTGAGGGTGGTTCTCCTGCCGCAGGCTACATTGTAAACACCCTGCATGGAAGTCTCACATGAAAGGATATTGGCCTGGACCACGTTCTTCACGTATGTGAAGTCCCGGCTCTGCTGGCCGTCACCAAATATAACCGGAGATTCTCCATTCATTATTGCTGTGATGAATTTGGGAATGACAGCTGCGTACTGGGAGTCAGGGTCCTGCCTTGGTCCAAATACATTGAAGTAGCGCAGACAGACAGTATCCAAATCATAAATATCTTTGAAATTCTGGCAGTACAACTCACCGGTGGCCTTGGTGGTGGCATAGGGAGACTTGGGGTTCAGGGGCATGGTTTCCACCTTGGGCAGGACTGGTGTGTCACCATACACTGATGAAGATGATGCACAAACCACCTTCTTAACCTCACAATCCCGGGCAGCTATGAGCACCTTCAGGGTACCTGTCACGTTTGCTTCATTAGACCTTAATGGATCCCGCACACTCCTGGGAACACTGGGTAATGCTGCCTGGTGCAGGACGTAATCAGCATCCTCAAAGATTTCCGGAAGATCAATGGCTGTTATGTCCCCATTTATTAGGCTTATCTGGTCAAGATCGAAGTTTTCAATGTTTGCGTGTTTACCAGTGGCCTCGTTATCCACAATGAAAACCTCATTATCCTGATATAATTCTTCCACTATGTGGGATCCTATGAATCCCAGTCCTCCAGTCACTACCACTTTTTTATTTCTAATGATTATAGCTCCCTTTATCTTTTTCTTAATATTCCATATGGTAATTGATCCTCTTAAACTCTCGGGATTGTGGCAGGATAGGTGTAGTGATGAGGTGGATCTGAAAATCTGAGTATGCACATATCAACAACCCTGAGAAATAGTCGGATTTCACAGCACCCTTCATGTATGCAATTAGTTACATATTCTGGAGGTTTATAAGGTTATTTATTTTAAATTACGGGGTTTAAATCCAAAATAATATAAACCATGATCATATTATGAAATACCATTAAAATAAGAAAGGAGGTGAAAATCACGAAAGGAAAAACACACACAAAAATGAACTTCAAACAGTTTAACGCTATGATTTTAATCTTAGTATTTGGATTAACAGTAATCACAGTTATAAGCAGTGCTTCTGCAGCAGATAATGACACCATCTATGTGAATGGATCATCGGGTAATGATAGCTGGGATGGTCTGTCATGGCTCACTGCCAAGCTAACCATTAAAAACGCTACTGCAACCGTTAACAATGGAGGTACAATTTACATCGCTGATGGGATTTACACTGGAGATGAAAACACCAACATCACCCTGGACAAGGATGTGACTTTCATCGGCCAAAGCCAGAACCAGACCATCTTAAATGGAACTGACATCTATCGTATATTCCTGGTTGAAGACGGGGCAAATGTATCCCTCAAAAATTTGACCCTGGCCAATGGTTACGTTGATGAAAATACCGGTGCTGCTGTGTTTAACATGGGAAATTTAACTGTTTCTGGATGTACTTTCACCAGTAACATGGCTGAGTATGGTAGTGCCATCTTCAATGCCAACACTCTGTACGTGGATAACTCCCTCTTCAATGGAAACATGGGATTGTCCATTTCTTCCATCTACAATGAAGCAGGTGCCACTGCTCAGGTGAGAAACTCCGTGTTCACTGGAAATGGTGTTGACGGCGATGTGGGAGCCATTGGAAACAACGGTGATTTAACCCTCACTGGCTGCACCTTCACTGCAAACAGTGCAGCATCAGCAGGGGCCATAATGAACACCGGCACCATGAATATCATCGGCTGCACCTTCACAGGCAACAACGCCACAGATGGAACAGGTGGTGCCATTTTAAACACAGGATTACTGGATATAACCGACAGTACATTCACCAGTAACACCGCCAACAATGACGGTGGAGCAGGTGGGGCTATATTTAATGATGGTGGAACCTTAAACATCAAAAACACCACTTTCACCGGTAACACTGCCGATTTATCAGGAGGTGCCATCTACAGTAATGGTCCCCTGACCATCACTGATTCAGTGTTCTCCAGTAACTATGCCCAGGCCGGAGGAGCCCTGGTAAACCGTGGCGATTCCACCATCACCAATACCATCTTCGACAGTAACAGTGCAGAAGATGGTGGTGCCATAATAAACAACAATAACATGATCATCACCAGCAACACCTTCACTGGTAACCTGGCTGAAATGAGGGGTGGTGCCATAGTCAACCGCAACAACCTCACCATACACTTTTCACGTATCGTGGGAAACACTCCGGTGGACATCTACAATGACCAGGCTACCCTGGATGCCGAGTACAACTGGTGGGGAACCAACTTCACAGGATCTGACCCGGTAACTGCCGGAGGAGTAATCGGTACTACCGTCTCCAGATGGCTGGTTTTAAGCATAAACCCGGATCCAGCCACCATCAACAATGGAGAAACATCAACAGTGACTGTGGATCTACTCCACGACCAGGAAGGTAACTACTACGACCCCCAGAATGGACATGTTCCCGATGGAATAACTGTGAATCTCACCGGAACCCTGGGAAGTCTCAACCCCGCACTGTTAAGTTTAACCAGTGGCCGGGCCACCAGCCTCTTCGCGTCTTCGGGTGCAGGTAGTGCGCTAATCACCGCCACTTTAGATAACCAGACCAGCTACACAGGGATAACCATCAACGCAGCAGGAGAAAACAGCACACAATCAAACACTACAGTAAACGCAGCAAGTACCACCAGTACCGTGGGAATGCAAAAAACAGGTACTTATCCTGTGGGTCTGATACTGGCTTTAATGTCCATATTTGGTGGAGCAGTTCTGAGTAGGAGAAAATTATAACAATTCCCTTTTTTCTTTCTTTTTTTATATGCACGTTTGTTATTAACTCTTTTTTAAGAATTAAGCACTTGCATTTACATTTAAGCTTTAAAAACTTTTAAATAAAAATTAATAGTAAAAAAATAGGTATATAATAATTTAAATTATAAATTACGGAGTTATTAGAAATTACGGAGTGGTGAATATTTCCAAACAGAAGTCACATGTAAAATCCAAAGTATCATATTACACTAAAATAACCTTATTGGGAGTAATTATCATGTTAATCGGTGTCTCAGGAATTATTCTCTTTATCCGGGCCCTGGGATTACTCCAAGTATCCTTACTTTCCTTACTGGCTATTGCAGGGTTAATCATATCTGAATATGGATGGTCTAAACGCAGGATATGGAGTAAAGGGGCTAAGGGTGAGAAGATAGTGGCTAAAAAACTAAAAGAATTACCCAAAAAATACACTGCTATTCGGGATGTTAAAATACCAAATTATGGGGGTGATTTTGACCATGTGGTGGTGGGACCCACTGGAATCTACATTATTGAAACCAAAAATTACAAGCCAACCTACATCCCTGATGAGGACTGCTGGTACCATACTTCAGGTAGAGTATCCGATTTAAACCCAGCAAAACAGGTGAAATTACAGTTATCAAAATTGAATAGTTTTCTTGAACCCAAAATGGGAAAAAAATTAAAAAAAATTATTTTCCCAGTAATATCCCCGATAAACCATAACATAATCTTTAAAAATAAGATAAAGTCCTATGAAATAGTTTTCCCGGAGGATCTTGTTAATCACATATCCCACCAGCGAAAATTCTTAAATTCCAGTGAAGTTAAGGACGTAATTAATATCTTAGCAAGGTATGGTAGAATAAATTAGATAGGTTAATATAAATTATATTTGGTGTTATAAGCTAGGCAGGGCCTGCAACATCTTTAGGTATATCTTTTTATGTATAAAAGGACATAACATTTATTCATGAAATACACTATAATCCTTGAAAAAGAAGAAGAAGGAGGTTACTCCGCTCAATGCTTGGAACTTCCAGGGGCAATAAGTCAGGGAGAGTCTAAGGAAGAAGCCATTGAAAATATAAAAGTGGCTATTGAACTTGTGTTAGAAACACTTGATCTGGAAACCAAAAGGTTAAGTAAAGTCAACGAGATCTCCAGGGTGGAATTGAGTGTCTAAGAAGCTGCCTACAGTTTCTGGTAGGCAAACCGTTAAAGTATTGGTAAAATTAGGATTTACAGTTAGAACTGGTAAAGGGGACCATGTTGTTTTGCAAAAGGATCATCGTGTATTCTCGGTTCCTTTACATAAAACTCTTAAGAAGGGAACCTTGCGGAAAATACTTAAAATAGCTGATATAACTGTTGAAGATTTTAATGAAATGTTGTGATTTACTTATTCATCTCAATTTGCTAAAATATTATTTTTATCTTGAGAATATTTTTTTAACTTTTTCATGACTGATGGAGAAATTATTTAGTGGATAATGAAATAACCTAAACTTTTCCCAGATTTTAAATTATGGGTGCATTTTAACATCAAAAAGACCTATCTGGAAACAGTCTATATGTATGAACGAAAGATCATCATAGAAAACATAGCGATCATAGAAAATTTCTATGTTTACTATGAATCATGATGTTCCAGGGATACACTTAGAAAAAAAATAAAAAAAACATCATTTCTTGGATATTAATCCTTTGGGATGTTATTTAAACCCTGTTTTCTTTTTTGTTAAAATATTCAAGCTGGTCATTAATAACATCACTGAGGCTGAACTCGATCTTCCCACCAATCTTCTGTATCTTACGGTTATCACACATTACCAGCGGAATCTCGGCTGGTCGGAATCTATCTGGATTAAATTCAATAGTTATTGGTCCTGAGTCGGTGGTGACTTTAATACCCTTATCAGAAATAGTGTATTCCAGCTGGTCTTCTAAGATCATCTGGTCTACCCTGGTTTTATCGAATTTAACTCCGAACAGGGGATCGTTATTCAACTGGGCAGGATTATCAATTGTTTTATTTGCATCACCATTAAGAGTTTCAATCTGGTTCACGTTCCATCCGGCCTTCTCCAGTCCCAGCAGTATGTAACTTAAGACGGAGTTGGTTTGCATGGATCCCTGGTTGTACACTTCACCACTTTGGCCCTTATCTGCCAGCACCTGGTATCCATGGATAATATCAGTAACATGGGACCAGTCCCGGCAGGCATTCAGGTTTCCAATGGTGATTTTGTCTGTTTCCCCGTATTTGAGTTTCATGATCTGGTTGGTGATGATGGAGGTTACGAACATCATACCCCTACCTGCACCTTCGTGGTTAAATGCCCGGGACACCACTGTATCCAGGCCGTAGGAATGATGGTAATTCTGCATCAGGAAATCTCCTGACACCTTGCTCACTGCATAGGGTGACTGAGGGCGTAGAGGATTACTTTCTGAGACTGGTAACTCTGGAATTGATTCTGGTTCAGGGGAAATAGTCTTACCCTCACTAAGGAGGTTCTGGTACTGCTCTTCTGAGGAGATAACCATACCGTAGACCTCACTGGAACCCGCAAACACGATCCTGGTGTCCACATCCTTAATACGCACTGCCTCCAGGAGGTTGGCAGTTCCCATGGTATTGATATTCTGGGTTTCCATGGGATGGTGGAAAGAAAATTCCACACTGGACTGGGCTGCCAGGTGGAAGATAACATCCGGATTACTAGTGTCAAAGGCACTGGCCAGTGAGGTTATATCACCAAGATCTCCTTCCAGGATTTTCAGCTTATCCTTAATACCCTTATCTATTAAGTTCTTCTCCATTGGCGCTATATCTTCTGGTCTTAAAAACCCATAAACATCAGCACCACTATCCAAAAGTTCTTTTGCCAGATAAGATCCAACAAATCCGTTTGCCCCGGTTATGAGGACATTTTTTCCATTCCAGTTCATATTTAGCTTCCACAGATCCTTTTATAAATCAAATAAGTATTTTTAAATCATTAAAAATTTTAAATCAGGTATAAATCTATTCTCATCTAATTATAATAATATTTTTTAGGCTTTGTAGAAACCCTTTTTTTTAGTTGATTTGTGTTGTTCTGTAGATGTTGTATATTGTGTTTTTGAGTTTGGTTTCTTTGTTTGATAGTTTTGTGCTTCTGCTGTGGTTTGTGCCGTTGAATTTTCTTTTTATTGTTGAAAATATGCTTTCTATATTGTTTCTTTTTGTGTATATTTTGTTTCGGAATATTGTTGGGCTTTTTAGTCTGTATTGTCCTTTTTTTGCTCTGTTTTTGAGGGGTATTTGGTCAAATGCTTTGAGTTCTTCATTTATGCATTTTCTTATTGGTTCTGTGTCATATGCTTTGTCTGCTACTATGTAATATGGTTTATACTTTTTGATTTGTCTTAATGCGGGTTTTGCAAATTGTGTGTCGTATTTTGGTCCACGTGATGTTTGATAATATAAAATAAGGCGTGTTTTTACGTCTATTGTTAAATGGTTTTTTATGTAGCTTTTTCTTTCTTTTTGCCGTATTTTTGCATAATACTTGTCTGCATAATCATTCGTAAAACCAGAGCCGTCTAATGCTATTATATCTGCTTTAATATCGTTTAATGATAATATTAAATGGTTAATTTCTCTAATTTGTTTTGAAGGTAGTCTTTTAAAAAATTTTTGGATCGTTGTAAAGTGTGGAACCTTTTTTATTCTCAAATATCTCTTAATTACGTCTGAAACATCAATAAAATCAATTATTTCACGATATGTTGATTTTGTGTAAATTTTCATTGCCAATATCGTGAATAAAGCATGTTGTGAATATAAATGATTTGAAAAAGCATTAGAATACTTATTTATCGCTATTTTAACATAATAATACGTTCTTTCGATGAATTTCACCAGTTTATTTTCTTTTAATTCACTATTCTTGTTTAAAACACTTTTTAAACATTGAATTTTAGAATTTTTAAAATTAAAATCCAAAAGATTTAATTGCTTTGAAACTCCACTATAAACAGGGGAATAATAGATTTCGCTAATCATAATAATATTATTCCCCTTTCTCATTATAAATACTTTAGCAACCTGTTTTAAAAATATGTAGCTATAATTTCAAGTGAAAACAGGAAAAACAAAACCTAAAACTAACAAATTTTTTTTATTACAAAAAAATCTACAAAAAACCTCAATTTCAAATAAAAAAAATAAGGGTTTCTACAAAGCCATTCTTTAATTTATTTAATTTTTTTTGACTTCTTTACAATATAATTTGTTTCAAAATATAAATAACACTTAATTATTATTAATTAATAATAATATATTAGTATAATCAAGGACCATATATACATTTATGTCTACAAAATCTGTATACAGTATTCGTTTACCGGTACAGTTCCGAAAAATGATGGATGAAATGGATGATGTGAACTGGCAGGAAGAAATACGGCAGTTAACCATTAGATTAGTCCAGGAAGAAAGTAAAAAAAGGCTCCTCAAGGATGCTGAAAGTATCAGGAAAAAGATGAATGATGTCAAATCAGCAGAACTCATTAGAGAAGATAGAGATGCCCATTAAATATGTTTTAGACTCATCAGTCATAGCTGCCATATTTTTCCAGGAACCTTCCTCGGAAAAAGCTGCCAGAGTAGTTAAAAACCGTGAACTGGTTACTGTTGACCTGGCACGGCCAGAAGTAGCTAAAGTGGCCTGGAAAAGAGTTACCCTGTTTAATGAAGACCCGGAAATAACCACCAGAGCACTCAAGATGAGCATGGAATTCATAGAAACTAGCTGTGAGGTTATCCCCACCCTGGAACTGGTGGAAGAATCCTTCCAGATAGCTTTAAAAAACAAAATTAGTTTCTACGATGCACTTTTTGTGAGTGCATCGCTCCGGGAAGAGGTACCACTAATTACACTGGATAAAAAACTGGAAAAAATTTCAAACCTGGTTAAATTACTGTAACTTAAGTTAAACGGGGTTAATGACTTTAAATTCAAGTTCAAACCGGTTGAACTACTGCAATTTAAATTCAAACCGGTTGAACTACTGCAATTTAAATTCAAACGGGTTTAACTATGTAATTTAAGTTAAATAAAAAAAATTCTTAAAACTTGTCAGTAACCAGTTTCAACCAGGCAATCATTCTCTTAAGGCTGAGGACAAATGATCCGGAAAAAATTAATATAATTTTAGTACTGGTATTCTGGAAAAATTAATATACCCTTAGTACTAATATTAGAACCTATGGTACTAAATTTAGAACAATTTAACCTGGAGGACCTGGCTGCCCGTAACACTGTAAAAATATTACGTCTTTTGATCCAGAAACCCTACCTTAACTGGGGTCTCACAGAACTGTCAAATGAACTTAATATCTCTAAATCAAATGTCTTGAGAATATTAAAGGTTTTACTCACAGATAACCTGATAAATCAACAGAAATCACAGCGTAAAAAGGTTTACAGAATTAATTATGAGATGCCTTTGGTTAAAATCATGTGGAAACTTTTCATGGAAGAGAAAAGACAAAATATAAAACCTGAATTTAAAAACAGGGTTGATCTTTTATATGATCAGGTTGCAGACGACGTTGAATTGTTCATCTTATTTGGTAGTGTGGCTACAGGGCTGGCCACAAAAAAAAGTGATATTGATATCCTCATAATAAGTAAAAAACCCCTGGACATTAAAAAGTATGATTTTTTACCCTACCGGTTTGAGATACATCAATACACCTGGGAAGATATTCAGGATCCAGTGGATTTTGTGATCTTAGAATCGTTAACCAATGGAATTGTATTCACTGGGGATATATTCCATATTTTGGCAGAGTTAAACTCTTTCCCCAAATCTTACCTCATATACCGTCTGGAAAAAGCTAAAGAATTCATGGATAAAGCTCAATCCCTGGAGGGTGAAGCCCGAAAATATTACCAGAACCTGGCAGAAATCACCACTGGAGAAGTTCAATCAGTCATAAAAAAGGGTTTAACACTTCCTAAAAATGAAATTAAACTGGAAAACATTAATGACGTATTAAACGAAGTTGAAATTGAGTTATCACGTCAAGGTGAAAGGATATGGTTGACATAGACATGGAACGAGCTAAAAACCTATTAAAATCTGCCGAAGACTTACATGAACAGGGTGACCTGGCGGGGGTTGCTGGTTGGGCATACGCTGCTTTGAATCAGCTATCATGTCTTTAACTAATAGGATCAGTGGAAAAGATTATCAGAGTCACAGGTTAAGGAAAGAAAGAGCTAAACAGATGCTTAGTAGGTATGAGGATAAAATGGACTTTTTATGGGAAGTAAGGAATATTGATTTTTATGGTAATGTGAAACTTGGCTCTCAGAAAAGAGAAATTTCACCTAAAGAAGTTGAAAATGGATTAAAGAGTGTAAAAGAAATAATAATAGAGATTGAAAGAATAATTAATGGAAAATTTTAGTTAAACAGAAATTGAAATTTACAATTCACAGTTAATTGTTTCAACAGTTACTAATTGTATTCATTCTTCTTAAGCACAGTACTCCTTATTTTTAAGAGTATTCACTAGTTTAAAACTGTATAAGCACAAATCCCGTGTGTTAATTCATTCTCTTTTAATAATCATATAAACTAGCGTGCTGTGTACTAAATTACACTTTAATCAAGTACAACGAGTGTAATTAAAGTAACTTGTGTAAATAGGTACACTCAATTAGATAGTGTAATGATGTTCTTTTCCATGTAGATTTAAAAAATATGAATTGATTATGGTGCTGCATCATAAAGCATCCAAAAACCGTTTTATAACTGAATAAGTCGCAATTGGCTTTTCCACCAGTAAATTATGGCATCCCTCCTCAATAATTTTCATCTGCGAGTTGGGAATTCTTTCATGGATTCGCATTCCATGGTGAGTGGGAGTGAAAACATCCTCATCTCCAGCAATCACTAGGGTGGGTGTTCTTATGTTATTAATGGTGTATTCTTTAATGGAATCATTTTTAATGGAATATTCCTTAATGGGATGTTTTTCAATGGAATTTAGGCCCTTAATGGAATCCGCAGGGTTAACATCGCAACAGAGTTTATTATTTTTATTGTGATTATCATTTGAACAGAGCTCAACATCTAAACAGGCATTGATGGTGTCAGTAATCGAAGATCCTGAACATATTTTAGCGTTTTCATTCCTGATCTTTGAAAATAAATCCCGGTTCTTCCTGATAAATTCAGGAGTGTTGGCTACTTTAAGACACTCCTCAAAAAAGGCTTCATAACCTTCTTCTGTGAGGATATCTCTAAGATTAATTAAAACATCCTTCAGTGGAGGGTCAATACATGCGAAACTGGAGATTAAAGTTAATGATTTGAATCTCTCTGGATGTTTAACTGCAAGTTCCTGTAAGATAACCCCGCCCATGGAATGGCCTATAAAATGGGCCTGATCTATGTTTTGGGATTGTAAGAATAGATAAATATCCTCGGCAAATAATTCAATACTGTATGGTCCTATTGTTTTACTGGAATGACCATGACCACGTAAATCCACGGCTATGGTCTCATAATTATCCCTTAATAATGGTACTAACCCTTCCCATACAGTATGGTCACTACCCATACCATGGATTAATACAACAGGATGACCCCTGCCTGATTTTAAATAGTTCAAATTCAAATTTCCAGGAAGTAAACTCTTCATTGTAACACTATTTGGCTTTTTTAGGATATAATCTTCTCATAATTTTTTAAGTAAACATTCCAAACATGCAAAAAAATAATGTTTAGGTGATTATGATGCAAGCAAATGAAAAATAAGTTTGTATGCCAGATAATTTTGTCTTATTTATAAACCTGGAAATGGAAATAATTAAGTTTTTAGCATTTATTTTTAATTTTAAGATTTAGGATTTTGTTTTTTTACATGTTGATTACTTTCTCTTAAAATGTATTTTAACATTAAGGGATCAGTGAGAAAATTTAAATATGGATAAATATTTTCGTAGCTCTCAAAAGAATTAGCACAATATAAAAATTAAAAAAGGATAGATGAAATAATATTAGAAAAATTATCTTAATCTAAGAATTATTTAAACTCACCATTAATGATTTCAACCAGATAATCCCCATAATCAGTCTTTTTAAGAGTTTCAGCCAGTTTTAGAACAGTCTCTGCATCGATCCATCCATTATTATAGGCAATCTCTTCCAGACAGGCCACGAAGAAGCCCTGTCTCTTCTGAAGTGCTTCAATGTAGTTACTGGCTTCCAGGAGTCCGTCATGGGTTCCAGTATCCAGCCAGGCCATTCCCCTTCCTAGTAATTCCACTTTTAACTGTTTCCTTTTAAGGTATTCCTCGTTGACTGAGGTGATTTCCAGTTCTCCCCGGTCTGATGGTTTGACGTTTTTAGCTATGTCCACCACGCTGTTATCGTAGAAGTAGAGTCCTGGTATGGCATAGTTGGACTTGGGATGCGTGGGTTTCTCTTCCAGGGATAGCACATTTCCCTCGTCATTGAATTCCACTACACCAAATGCTTTAGGGTCCCGGACGTAGTAACCAAATATGATTGCACCTTCCGTTAATGATGCTGCTCTTTCCAGTATTTCACTGAACCGGTGGCCGTGGAAAATGTTATCTCCCAGGACCAGGGCCACGTTGTCATCCCCGATAAATTCTTCTCCCACTATGAAAGCTTCTGCCAGCCCCCTTGGTTCTTCCTGGATTGCGTATGAGAAACTGACCCCCAGCTGGCTGCCGTCACCCAGTAAATCATGGTAGAGTGGTATGTCCCGTGGTGTGGATATGATCAGTATATCCCTTATACCAGCCAGCATCAGCACTGACAGGGGATAGTAGATCATGGGTTTATCGTAAATAGGGAGTAACTGTTTGGAAACTGCCTTGGTTATGGGATAGAGCCGGGTACCGGAACCTCCGGCCAAAATAATTCCTTTCATAATATTAAACCTCTTTAATCTTCTTTATTCACGTATTCTTTTTGGTCAAAAAAATGATTCCTTAATTAATACTGTTAGTTTTATACATTACCACTTCTGGTCTGTAATCTTTATTTAATTTTTGCTCTATGTTCGAGAATAAAATTTCACAGGATTTCAATTTCAAGGATTTCTAATTTCCCATTGTTTGTCTATACTTTCCTTTGGTTGTCCAACATATCCAAATAATGAATAACTTATTCAACTAATGAAAATTAATTATTATCATTATCCGAAAAGTTTAATATTGTATAATCTAAATGATACCATATATTAACAAACATAGGATAATTGTTCTTTACTTATAGAAAATGTGGAAAATTAGTTTGTAATAAATTAATCGCGATATTAAAGGCGGTTTGATAAATCTGGAGATACTAACTGGTAAATCAGATTGTAAGCTAGACTGGTAAATCTGATTATAAAATGAACTAGTAATCTGATTGTAAGCTAGACTGGTAAATCTGATTATAAAATGAACTAGTAATCTGATTGTAAGCTAGACTGCTAAATCTTATTTAAATTGAACCAGTAATCTGATTGTAATTAGGTTGGTAATCTGATGTAAATTGACTACTAATCTGGAATTAAATTAGACTAATAAAATCATCATAAACTAAAACTAACCCGTTGTTAATATCGATTATAATATTTTGTAGGTGTGTTTAAGTGGTAGATAAAGCTAAATCTGGTTGGATGGCTCTTTTTGTAATTTCTTTGTCCTTGTTCATCATTGGTCTGGATAGTACCTTCATGAACGTGGCCATGATGTACCTGGTAAAGGACTTACACACCACCCTGGGAAATGTGCAGTCCATAATAGCCATCTACACCCTGGTAATGGGTTGTTTCGTCCTTTTTGGAGCTAAATTACAGGATGTAATCGGAAGGAAAAGAACATTCCTAACCGGGGCCATTATCTATGGTATCGGAACCATAATCGCGGCCACTAGCATGAACAGTGGTATGCTACTGTTGGGTTGGTCAGTGATAGAAGGATTTGGGGCAGCGTTAATGCTGCCCGCAACATCTGCAATAGTCACCTCCACCTACTCCGGGTCCAAACGAACATTTGCCCTGGGATTCACCGCAACGGTGTTCACGGTTTCAGTGGCGCTAGGTCCATTACTGGGAGGTTTCCTAACCACATTTTACTCATGGAGATGGGGATTCGGATTAGAAGCCATAATAGTTCTCATCATTCTCCTGTTATCCAAAAGCCTGGTTGAGTCAGATCACCCCCTCAAGTGGTCGGATATAAACCTTAAAGGGGCCGTACTCTCTGCAGCAGGAATTTTAATTATTATCATCGGCGTTCTGCAGTTAAACACACCTGCTTCCTGGCTCAACTACTCCGGAACCATCATAAATCCAGCAGGATTTGCAGTGGCCATGGGTATGATTATAACCGGGGTTCTGCTCTTGGTTACA
Source organism: uncultured Methanobacterium sp. (assembly GCF_963666025.1). NCBI lineage: Archaea > Methanobacteriati > Methanobacteriota > Methanobacteria > Methanobacteriales > Methanobacteriaceae > Methanobacterium > uncultured Methanobacterium sp. The sequence continues at coordinate 2,769,292 of NZ_OY762552.1, forward strand.
TTCTTCTTCTATCAGCGGAAGCTCATCCGGCAGGGAAAAAAACCATTCATGAACATCAATATTTTAAAAACCCGACCGTTCACCCTGGGCATAGTGGCAGTAATGATAATGTCTTTAATTCAGGCGGGTATATTTTACCTGGTACCTCTGTACGTGCAAACCAGGTGGGAAGCCAATGCTCTGGTAACTGGTTTAATACTATTGGCATCACCCCTAGGCGCTTTAATTTTCTCACTCAGCGGAAGTAAACTCACAAAATATATTAAACACAATCATCTGGTATCAGTGGGATTCATAGTTTCCATTATCGCAATTTTAATGTTGTATTTGGCGTTCACCAATTATGTGAATCTAACCATGTATGATCTCATTCCCGGACTATTTATTTTAGGTGCAGGCCTGGGATTGGCCCTTCCTCATCTTAACAACATTATTCTCTCCAGTTTAAAAGAAACCCAGTATGCCGATGGTTCTGGAATACTCAGTACATTCAACAATGTGGGATCCTCAATTGGAACAGTTGTAATTGGACTCATCTTCTTCATAGCAGTGTACTTCGCAGTTGCCAGTTCACTTCCAGTTGAATATCCTCAGTATCAGGACCAGCAGGCTCTAAACCATGACATCTATTCCTGGGTAAATCAGGTGATACACCCTAACATGGCTGCCATTGAAGAAGATCATAACCTTTACAATCTTACCTTAGTTTCAGGGGCCAGAGGAATGCAGTTTGCATTCTTATCAACAGCTATCCTGCTGTTTGTAGGGTTTTTACTATCTCTGTTCATCAAGCCACCCCCTATGGATTGAAATTTAACTCCATGAATAGAAAATATAACTCCATGCAATAAAAAAAATATTTTTTATTATTCTTTTGGCTTTGTAGAAACCCTTTTTTTTAGTTGATTTGTGTTGTTCTGTAGATGTTGTATATTGTGTTTTTGAGTTTGGTTTCTTTGTTTGAGAGTTGTGTGCTTCTGCTGTGGTTTGTGCCGTTGAATTTTCTTTTTATTGTTGAAAATATGCTTTCTATATTGTTTCTTTTTGCGTATATTTTGTTTCGGAATATTGTTGGGCTTTTTAGTCTGTATTGTCCTTTTTTTGCTCTGTTTTTGAGTGGTATTTGGTCAAATGCTTTGAGTTCTTCATTTATGCATTTTCTTATTGGTTCTGTGTCATATGCTTTGTCTGCTACTATGTAATCTGGTTTATACTTTTTGATTTGTCTTAATGCGGGTTTTGCAAATTGTGTGTCGTATTTTGGTCCACGTGATGTTTGATAATATAAAATAAGGCGTGTTTTTACGTCTATTGTTAAATGGTTTTTTATGTAGCTTTTTCTTTCTTTTTGCCGTATTTTTGCATAATACTTGTCTGCATAATCATTCGTAAAACCAGAGCCGTCTAATGCTATTATATCTGCTTTAATATCGTTTAATGATAATATTAAATGGTTAATTTCTCTAATTTGTTTTGAAGGTAGTCTTTTAAAAAATTTTTGGATCGTTGTAAAGTGTGGAACCTTTTTTATTCTCAAATATTTCTTAATTATGTCTGAAACATCAATAAAATCAATTATTTCACGATATGTTGATTTTGTGTAAATTTTCATTGCCAATATCGTGAATAAAGCATGTTGTGAATATAAATGATTTGAAAAATCATTAGAATACTTATTTATCGCTATTTTAACATAATAATACGTTCTTTCGATGAATTTCACCAGTTTATTTTCTTTTAATTCACTATTCTTGTTTAAAACACTTTTTAAACATTGAATTTTAGAATTTTTAAAATTAAAATCCAAAAGATTTAATTGCTTTGAAACTCCACTATAAACAGGGGAATAATAGATTTCGCTAATCATAATAATATTATTCCCCTTTCTCATTATAAATACTTTAGCAACCTGTTTTAAAAATATGTAGCTGTAATTTCAAGTGAAAACAGGAAAAACAAAACCTAAAACTAACAAATTTTTTTTATTACAAAAAAATCTACAAAAAACCTCAACTTCAAATAAAAAAAAATAAGGGTTTCTACAAAGCCATTCTTTTTATGAAATTTTCCAGATTTATCACTTATTTTACCAAGTTAACCACTTCGACCTGTTTTTTAATAAACCAAAAAAAGGTTAAAGAGGAAACTAAAACCTTAATCACAGCCAACATGAAAAAAATAAGGGATTATTAAGAGTTATTATCATGAAGCAGCAAGATTCAGACTGTGAAGAAATTTCCAGCAAACTTCAACAAACAGAAGAAAGGTTAGCCCAAACCCAGTCCGAGCTGAATTACCTCAAATCCATTGTAGAGCACACTGAAGATGCTATAGTGGGACTCGGCCTGGATGGGACCATATTAACCTGGAACCCTGCTGCAGAAACTATATACGGTTACACTTCACGTGAAGCAATTGGTAACAGTGTATCCATGGTGATACCACCCTACAACGCCGATGAAATATCTCTGATCTTAGCCTGGATCAAAAGTGGTGAAAGGGTAACCCATTACGAAACCCTGCGCCGAAGGAAAGACGGATCCGTCATCAGTGTCTCCCTCAGTGTCTCTCCAATCAAGGATGCTGCTGGAGAGGTAATAGGTGCATCCAGCATTGCCCGGGACATCACCTCCAGCAAAAAAATGGAACTACAAATCCAGGAAAGCGAGGAAAAATTCCGGGAAGTCTTCAATAACGCCAACGATGCTATTTTTCTCTATGATATTAAAAATGACGGAACCTTTGGTAACTTCCTGGAGGCTAATGATGTGGCCTGCCAGCGCCTGGGATATAACCGGGAAGAACTGCAACAGATGACTCCCAGGGATATTGACACGGAAGAAACCACTCTGAACATATCTCCGTATGTGGATAAACTCTTAAAAGAAAGAAACGCCACTTTCGAGGCGGTTAACCTTACCCGTGATGGTCAGGAAATACCAGTGGAGGTCAGTGCCCATATATTCAACCTTCGCGGTGAGAGAATGGTTCTCTCTATACTGAGGGATATCACCCGCAGGAAGGAGTCTGAAGCTCAACTCCGGAAGTCCTTAAATGAAAAGGAACTGCTCCTTAAGGAGATACACCACCGGGTTAAAAATAACCTCATGGTTATAAGCAGTCTCCTGAATCTCCAATCAAAGTATATCAAGGATAAAGCTGCCCTTGAAGTCTTCCGGGAAAGTCAACGCCGGGCACGGTCCATGGCACTCATCCACACCATGTTATACCAGTCTACAGATCTCAAATGCATCAACTTCGGAGACTACATCACTAAACTAACCCAGGAACTTTTCCGTACCTATGTAACCAGGGACAACATCCGTCTCAACCTGGATGTGGGAGATGTGCCCCTGGACATCAACACTGCTGTACCTTTAGGCCTTATAGTCAACGAACTGGTCTCAAACAGCCTCAAGCATGCATTCCCCCATGGGGAAGCTGGGGAGATAACTGTTAAATTCCGTAAAAGTGAAAATAACTACACCTTCCAGGTGGCAGACACCGGTAGGGGATTCCCGGAAGACTTGAACTTCAAGAAAACCAACTCCCTGGGAATGCGCCTGGTGAACACCCTCACCAGTCAGGTTGACGGACAGGTGGAGTTAGACACCCGCAGGGGAACATGTTTCACCATCAAATTCGCTGAAGAAGAATATGGTTCCTGAATGAAACTTACAACCCTCGTTAAATAAGTGATTATCCATGGTCATACGTAAAATATTCATCATCCCTCTCATTTTAGTGGTGCTGGCATTGGTTCTTTTTTTCACCTACAACCCGGCCACACCAACCACTACCGTAAGTATCCCCTCAGGATACGCTGCAGTGAACAACTCCCAGTTCCAGCTGGAAACTGGCTGGTACCAGAACTTCACCACTGGCTACCAGAAATCAGCCAAACTCAACTACAATGGATCCACCCGACCGGTTATCATGGTCATGGTTAACCAGTTCCCGGATGAAGCCAGTTACCAGCAGGCCTACACTGGTGAAACCGAGAAAATCGCCTGGCACGTAACTACATCCGGAACTGAAAACCTGGAAGGAATAAGTGTCAAAACCATCCAGGTTACCCGGGATGGCGGTGGAGAAAATGTTAAATCCTACTTTTTTGAGAAAAATGGGAAATATTACCAGGTAGAAATAGATATAACCTCATCTGACACTGCACAGTTTTTCAACAGTGATAAATATCATTTGGAGGCAACGGTGAATACCATAATCCGGACTATTAACTAATTTTTATCAGTAAAAATTGGTTTTTATGTTCAGTTCTCTTTTGACAGTGTCCTGGATTCTGGTAATTTTCATAACGTCCATTTTTTCTCCACCCCTCCTGAAAACAGGTAAACCACCAGGGCAATAGCCAGGGCCACAATGGTTATGTGGAAATCATCATTGGGAACCAGGTTAATGGCAAATCCCATCCAGCTACCCGGATAGAAGAGATACATCCCATACCCCACCTGTATGAGGAGTAGGTCCAGGGCGTAGTGGGTTAGGATTCCCAATGATAAAAACAGAAAGGCTGTTTTTTTCTCCCTGAAAAATAGGGAGGCAATCCCGGCAAGGATGAATGTGCCTATGGGCAGGTGGAAGACGTAGATGTAATTCCACAAATCGTAACCCATCAAATCCGATAGAATGGAGACTTTGATGGCGTCAGGGAAGATTGATCCCACCATAACCAGGACGGTGTTAGCCGGGTTGAACTGAGGATACTTGAAGCGGAGCATGCGGCAGATTGTCCAGGCCACTGCCACGTGAACCATCCAGTCTGGCATAATCTATCGCCTCCTGAACTGGTAACTTTTCCAGTCAAAAGACCAGTAACGGTGGAATATGAACACCAGGAAGATTAATACCAGGAAAGAACGCAACAACAGGAAAATGTACTTCCAGTACTCATTGACCTCCACCCGTTCCACATTGATAACCGTGTTATCCGGACCAAGAACCCCTACAACCGACACTTTATCGTTAACCATGACCTCGGTGTTGTTAAGGATTTTCATGGTAAACAGATGACCCTGGTGGTTTTCTTCTATCTGGAAACCTCCATTGAAGGTGTCAGTCACTGTTCCACCAACATTAACCACTTCTCCCTGTGGGTACTCGGCTAGTATGGCATCATATGATGGGTACTTAAGGTGGTTTGGATATTCTTCTGCATAGTAGGTGCATAGCCCGGCAAGGGCAATTACTAAGATGATCCCGGTTAAGATCCTTTTTGAGGGTGTATCCAGTTTCAATTAACATTCTCCCATTGTCTAGTTAATCTAAGATGAAATCTAGGATAATATATCTTTAATCTTTTCAACCTCTGGTTATTTATTCTCTTCTAATTAGGTTATAAAAAATCTAATTTAGTCAATCTAGTTAAATCTAATTTAAACGAAATCTAATACAGATTAATTTAAACTAATAACATAAACCATTCTAATATGCTCTAATTTTTTGAATCATTTTTTTAAAACAAGAAATAATTTTTTAATAAGAAAAGTTAAAGAAAAAGCAGTTCAAATAAGTCAAATTACATTATTAGGTTCATCATCCTGGGGAAGAAGGTTTAACTCTCTCTTTATACATCTGTTCCTGGATTATTATATCGAAACAGGTTCCATTATCTTGACCCATTTCCATCTCACCATCCAACTGGTTCACCAGTGTGTTAACCAGTTTCAATCCCAGGCTGTTGGTATTATTAATATCGAGGTTACTGGGGAAACCATTACCATTATCTCTAACTATTAAATGGTAGATACCGGAGTCATCTGTTTTTTTGAGGGATATATGAATTTCACCCTCATCTTTGTCCGAAAATGCATACTTCAAACTGTTAGAGACCAGTTCATTGATTATAAGTCCCAGGGGAACTGCAGTATCAATGTTAAAGTAGACCTCACCCACATCCAGGGTGAGATTTATTCCAGGCCTGACTGTGTAACTGTGGAACAGGTTCATGGAAAGGCTCCGAATGTATTCGGCAACGTTAATCCGGGCCAGGTCATCAGTCTGGTACAGTTTCTCATGGACCAGAGCCATGCTCTTTACCCTGCCCTGACTTTCCTGAAGGATGTTATCTGCTTTAGCATCCTTGATGTAGCTGCGTTGTAAGTTCAACAGACTGCTTATAATCTGCATGTTGTTTTTCACCCGGTGATGTATTTCCCGTAGTAAAAGTTCCTTCTCATCCAGAGATCGTTTAACCTCATTTTCAGCATTCTTACGCTGGGTTATGTCCAGAAGAGATATCACCCTATCGGTGGTACCCGGGATTACCGATGCAGAGAGCATGATTTGTTTTTTTTCCCCATTTTTATTCAGAAGACAGAACTCATATTCAGGTGGCACAGTATTTTCCAGTTCCTCAGGGGCCACATTTTTCCCATGATCCTCCAAATCTTTCCTATTATCCCCCAAGTGTATATTCTCAGGGTCATGGCGCAGTTTATGGTACAATTTCATTTTTTCCAAGTCATCTGGATGTACAAAGTCCATCCAGCTTAAGTTATTCTCAATTTCATCCACACTGTAACCACTCAGGGCTTCAGAACGTTTATTGGCCATGGTAATGATGGTATCTTCCCCCACAATAATGGTAGCAGTACCGGTATTCTCAAATATGGTCCGATAAAATGTTTCAGATTTGGAAAGAGCTTCTTCTGCCTTTTTACGGGAGGTCTGATCAATTACTGTGCAGATAGCACCGTTGAATTTACCATCATTTAACTGGGGTATAATCCAGCCACTCTGATAGGACATTGTTCCGGTGTGATGGGTAATTCTTATGGAATCATAATAAACCGGTTTCAGGGTTTTTTTAGCCTTAAGGTAGTACTCCTTCAATTGACCTGTTGAAGAGTCCGGCAGATCCAGAATATTTAAACCCTCCATATTCTGAGTTTTAACCCCGGTTAGCCTTTCCATCCCCTGGTTCATGAAGTAAAGCCGATCTTCGCGGTCAGTAACCCATATCCCCTCGTTAATACCTTCTACCAGATTTTTATAGAATTTTTTCAAATCGAGACGTTTAAGGTTGGATTCCTGCCTTTGTCGGTCCATTTGGTTGAGTATCTTGGCATTCCAGATAATAACTATGGTTAAAAAGGCCAGGGTGACGATAATGCCTAAAACATCACCAAAATGTTCACTGTAAAAGTTGAACCGCTGTCCTAGGGTAATTAAAATGTCCATAATGAACACCGCCACCAGAGTTGCCGGGAGAAGGCGCCGTGCCATGTAACCTCCACTGTTTTGGGCGGTGATTCTCCCCATATAACTGCGGTCCGGGTAGAGGCAAAGGATACCAATGGAGAGACTGATATGTAGCACTGCAGAGAGAAATGCCATTTGCACAATCAAATCCAGTGTGTAATAAGTATTGATCCCATAAACATATGAGGATAATCCCAATAATGCTAAAAAACCAGATAGAAATGCCAGAGTTTGCATGAAGCGGGGTTTATATTTGTAACTGCCCATCAAAAGGGCAATGCCCATTATAATAAAATTAAAAGCGCTTAAAAATCTACTCTTCCCAAGAACAACGGTACTGTCAGGTAAAACACTGGTAAATAACTGGTTCATCCCAAGGTTCAGGCCAGTGCTATATTCAAGTAGGGTCAAAGCACTCCAAAATATGGTAACCACTGCCAGGATTCTGGAAATATTCAGTGCCCATGATTTTGATTGATGGTTTAAAAGGTAAAGACAGCTACCAGTAATGATGAATATGAATGCACTGTTAAGTTTGGTTCCAGGGAATCCCAGAAACTCTCCCCGTAATAATGGTAGGTTTAAAAACCATCCCATGGCAATGATGATTCCTAGAACTATCACTACCAGTGCACAGGCCTGTGAATATAATTTAAAACGAGAAATACGGATCAGATATTGGGAAAGCTGCTCTTCATCCTCTTCCAGAGGGACCTGATCTGTTTTTAATGGTTCAAAATCATCCCTTGACTCTTTTTCCATGGGAAAAATATCCTCCAACTATCCAGTGGATCTAGATAATATCCAATTAATACTATCATTTAGCTGAATCTTCATCATTGAATAATACTAAATAAATACAAATGTCCCTTTATCATGAGCTTAACCAGCCTTAGACTATCTGGATATAGGGGGTTATTAACCGAGCATGTACCTATTTAATTTTAATATGTCCGAGGAATGATAAATAATTAATGGGTTAACACTTTGGTAGCTTAGATATGGCTAAATTAACTACCTTTGACTTTGAAGATCATTTTTTAAAGTACTTCCATTTTAATTTACTTCTATGAATTATTAAGAGTACTCTAATGAATTATGCTGTTAGTTTAATACAACAGAAACAGTTAATCAATTATTAAATAATTAATTATTTGGTTTTAACAAACATAAAGGATTCAATAGGGTCATACATAACTTTAAGATTATAATTGGCATTTAAATCTGATTTATCTATCTTTTAACCATCTTCTATGTTTTAATAGATTTTTTAATAATTAATGGCGGGTTTAATGATAAAAATTTATAAACTTTGATCTCCAATATTTTATATGGTGTTGATTATGGAAAAAACCTTAGAAAACCTTACCAAGGCGTTTATTGGTGAAAGTCAGGCTAGAAACCGTTACAGTTTCTATTCAAAACAGGCTACCAAGGATGGTTACCCTCAAATTTCGGAGATATTCCTTGAAACTGCTGAGAATGAACGACAACATGCTAAATGGTTGTTCAAGTTGATCCAGGAAGTTAAGGCTAATGTTGATCTGGAAGATGATGAGATTCACGTGGAAGCTGAAGCTCCATTAACAATTGGTGACACAGTGGAAAACCTCAAAGCTGCCATTGCAGGGGAACACTATGAAAATAGTGAAATGTATCCTGAATTTGCTAAAGTAGCCAAAGAAGAAGGGTTGGATGCCATAGCACAAAGATTAATGGCCATTGGAAAGGCCGAAGTTCACCACGAGGAAAGATACACTCAGCTCCTGGAGCAAGTTGAAGCCGGCACTTTATTTAAAAAAGAAGAAGATGTCTCATGGACCTGTCTTAAGTGTGGTTACTCTGTCACTGGTAAACAGCCACCAGAAAAGTGTCCTGCCTGTGATCATCCTACCAAGTACTTCTTCATCCGCTGTGAACAGTACTAGGGTGCATTACTAAAAGTCAGTACTTAATTGCAGGTACTAAAAGAACAGTATTAAAATTATTGACTTAATTCCTTATTGGAATTAGTCTCCCTCCTTTTTTTGGGAAATTAATTAACGGGAATGGAATTAACATTTAAATTAATTGGTTAAATTTAAAATAAAAAATGAGGGTGCAAATGACTGAAAAAGGACAAATATATCGGTGTGATGTTTGTGGAAACATAGTGAATGTTTTCTGTGTTGGTGCAGGTAACTTGGTTTGTTGTGAAGTGCCCATGGAACTTTTAAAGGAGAAACAGGATGCTGATGGTGCCATTAAACATAGGCCTGTGATTGAAAAATCACCGATGGGAGTTAAGGTTAAGGTGGGAGAAGTTCCTCACCCCATGGAGGAAAATCACCATATAGAGTGGGTGGAACTTACTACAGATAACCAGGTATTCATAGAGTTTTTAAAGCCAGGTGACCAGCCCGAGGCTGAATTCCCGGTAGATCCAGAAACTGGTCTTAAAGCCAGGAGTTACTGTAACATCCACGGATTATGGAAATCATAATAAGTTATTCATTTTTTCCCATTTTTATATTTACCAATTCAAAACTATTATTAATGAATTGGGTACTATTTAAGGTAGTATTCCCTTAATTTACTAGAATACTTAATTTATATTCCAACTAATTAAGGGGTATTAAATTGATATCTCACTTAAGCATTTGATATTTCACTTAAGCTGTAGGAAATTTATATTATATCTCAATTTATCAGGGATATCTAAATTATATCCCAACTTAGCTAATTAGTTCAAAACTAAGCCAATCCCTTAGTTCAAAACTAATTTAATCCATTAGTTCACAAATAAGCTATAACACATTTAAAATTATATTCTAATAATATATTCAAACGTTAATAATTTCAAACTTTAATAGTCAAATATTTCAAGTAATTCCATACATAATAGATTTATAAGTAAATTTCATGGTGGAAATAAATTTAAATAATGTGTAGGTGTGTCATGCGTAAAATAATCCTCATCTTTGTTCTGGTAATCTTAACTGTTTCGTTATCTGGATGTTTAGGCACCCAGGTGACTCAGATAGAACAGTTAACTGGTAATATTAATGATCACATTACATCTGGAGATAGTTACTTTAACAAGGCCGCTACCAACACCAACAACTATCAGTACGAAACTGCACAGTTAATGGCAGATAATGCATCTTCTGAGTTTAACCTGGCAAAAACATCCACCCAGGAGGCATTGATCTACGCCAAGAACCTTCAGGATCAGATCTATATCAACTACATGCAGATCACTCTCCAGGAACTGGAAGCCAAGATCAACGCCACCAATGAACTAAAAGTGGCAATACCCCTGTTCTCCAGGAATGACACTAAAACAGGTAATGCTCATGTGGATACAGCCAATCAGTATATGGACACGTCCCTGGAATGCCAGAAACAGAGGGATGATCTAGTACAACAGAATCCCACCAAATTTAAATCATAACCCTTCCCTTCAAATTATAACCCATCAAAATTAACCTTCAAATTATAACCCCCATCAAAATCAAACCTTCAATAATAAGTATAAGAAATTTTTTTAAATAAAAACTTCAATAATTAAAAAAATACTAAAGATACTGATATGAAACTAAAGATACGATATATAAATTAACTGGGCACTGATATTAAATACTAAAAATATTATTATATTATATTAGTTTAATTATAATTCGCAATAAAGTTTATAGTTTAATTATAATTCTAAAATTTAATTATAATACTAAATAAAATCAGATTTCACGAAAATTAAGATTAATAATCTATTTTTGAGGTTAATACTCATGAAGAAGACATGTTCGCAATGTAAAGGAAAAGGACGCAAGGTTGTAAGCTACAAAGTTTGCGAAGCCTGCCATGGTACCGGAGTTTCCGGTGAAGTTGATATAAAAGGTCACCTGAAAGGCCTGTCTGGAGGGGCGAGAGAACGCTTCCAACTGGACGAAGAACAGGAAGTACCCTGCAGTGTCTGCAGTGGTAAAGGAGAAGTAGAAGTCACCGAGGAATGCCCAGAATGTTCGGGTAAAGGAGAAATCAACCTGTGCACCAAGTGCGGTAAACCCATTCTGAAAGGAGACTACTGCGATGACTGTAAAGACAGCCAGGATAAGCCCAAGGTCTACATCTTACACCCTGCCTCGGAAATGAGTGACCTGGAAGTAGGAGAACATTACAAGGGAAAAATCACCAGAGTAGAAGACTACGGGGTTTTCGTAAGTCTCTCTAAAAAACTTTACGGACTCCTGCGTCTGAGAAACCCACCTTACAGTGTGGGTGATGAGTTATTCGTCCAGATCATTGAGATCAAAAAGCACCGGGGAGAAGTGGACCTGGCACCTGCTGCCATCAAGGGAACCTATGAACTGGTGAAACTCAAAAAAGAAATGCCACGCACCAGGATAGCAGATTTAAATCCTAAAATTAAGGGACGAAATGTATCACTGGTAGGGGAAGTGGTGCAGATTCAGCAGACCAGCGGTCCCACCATCTTCACCATCTCTGATGAGACCGGGATCACCTGGGCAGCAGCCTTTGACGAACCAGGAGTAAGGGTCTACCCCAACATCAGCATCGATAACATGGTAGAAGTCCTGGGTGAGGTCTCCCTCCACGGGGGCAAGATCCAGATAGAATCAGAAAGTATTGAACGCCTCCACGGATCAGAAGCCACAGAAGCCCGGCAACGCATTGATGAAGCACTGGATAAACGTGCAGAACCTGAAAACACCGAGCTAATTCAGGAAGCACCCATAATCCAGAAATTAAGGCCCAGACTGGTTAAGGCAGCTAAAGCCATCAGAAGGGCAGTTATGGACGGGCGCAGCATCCTGGTACGCCACCATGCAGATGCTGATGGAATCTGTGCCGGTGTGGCAGTGGAAAAAGCAGTCATACCACTGCTCCAGGAGCTCAACCCATCCAACGATGCAGAATGGCACTACTTCCGCAGATCCCCCAGTAAAGCACCATTCTATGAGATTGAGGACGTGGTGAAGGATCTGAGCTTTGCCCTGGAAGACTTTGAACGCCACGGACAGAAACTACCTTTACTTGTCCTTTTAGATAACGGTTCCACTGAAGAAGACATCCTGGCTCTTTTAAAGGTCAAAATCTACGACATAGAAGTGGTGGTTGTGGACCACCACTACCCTGGAGAAGTAACCGATGGCCGGGTGGCAGTGGATGATTACGTGGATGTCCATGTGAACCCCTACCTGGAAGGGGGTGACAGCCAGGTCACAGCCGGTGCCCTGGCAGTGGAACTGGCCCAGATGATCAACCCCGATGTAAAGGACAAGCTCCTGCACCTGCCGGGTATTGCAGCAGTAGGGGATCATGCCCGCTCACCAGAAGCACAGTGGTACATTGATCTGGCAAAGGAGAAAGGATATGACTTGGAAGACCTGGATAGGATCGCCACAGCCATAGACTTTGAAGCATTTTTCCTGCGCTTCATGAACGGCCGTGGAATTATGGACACCATACTGGGACTGGGTAACCGTGAAAAACACACCAAACTGGTGGATGCCCTATACAAAGAATCACAAAGACGTGTTGAATGGCAACTGGCAGCAGCCCTGCCCAACCTCAAAACACAGACCTTCCCCAATGGAATCATCTTCAGTGTCCTGGATGTGGAGAAGTTCGCCCATAAATTCACCTTCCCTGCCCCGGGTAAGACCTGTGGTTTTGTGCATGACTCAATGGTCCAGAAATTCGGGGAGGAAACACCAATCATCACCCTGGCTTACGGCCCTGACTTCGGTGTTATCCGGGCCACTGATGCAGTTAACGAGATATTCGGATTCAACCTCAACACCATAATCCAGGAGCTTCTAGGTGAAATTCCTGAAGCCGGTATTGATGGTGGTGGCCATGAATGTGCCGGTAGTCTGAAATTCGTGGAAGGACTATCTAAAAAGGTCCTGCAGAGCTTTGCAGGAAAAGTTGCCGGATTAAAAGCAGCTTAATGCTCCTGATTTTGAGGGGTTACCTTACATTTTCCTTTAATTTTTATAAGTTGTCTTTTTTTATTGAAACTTATCTATATTAAAATGTTATCTGTTTATTTTTTCATTTAAAATCGAGTTTCCTCTTCAATTTAGAGATTCCTGTTTAATTTAGAGGTTTTTTTTCTTTGGGGGTTGAGTTTCTTGTTTGATTTTAGAGGTTTTTTTCTTTGGGTTTTGAGTTTCTTGTTTGATTTTAGAGGTTTTTTTTTCTTTGTTTTAGATTTTTTTGTTTAGTTTAGAGTTTAATCTTAATTTATATTCTAATCCGCAGTAAACTGATGAATACTATAAGGATCCATTCGCCATCCACCAAAATATCCATTTGTAAACGGTTTTGGTTATGTGAGAAATACAGTATATAAAAGTAGCCATATACCAAGCAGAATATCAATGGGATGAGGAATACTTGGAATAATCCATACACCACCGAGGCTTGGATCAGAATTACCAGTGTGGAATTGAGAATCAGAAGGAGTATGATGGTGCCGGATGTGCCTATAACTACCGGTATGGTGGTGGTTCCATTTTTTTCATCCCCTTCCACATCGTGAAGATCAAAAATCACGGTATTAATGAAGCTTTTAATAAAAAACAAATAAAATATCAGGAGTAGAACCATTAGATTAGTATTATAATGGACTATGGGGAGAAATGTGTTGCCCACAGTCCAGCTCAGTGCGACTATCAAGCTTTTAATGGCAAATATGTCCTTTAACCTGGGAATTCGAGGATGAATCTGTATGCTGTATATGATTCCAGCCAGTAATGGGAAAAGAAGTATTAAAAGTACCTGCCACCCTTGTATGAGTCCAATAATCACTGCCAGGGTGTAGGCTGCAACTGCAGTGTATTTGAACAGTTTTTCATGACTTGCGATGAGGTTTGATCTTTCAGGTGCATTTAACTGGTCTTCTTCAGTGTCAGTAATCTTGTTTAAACCGTAAACTGAGTATATCACCAGAAAAGTAGCCAGTAGAAGAAGGTAAGAAATGGGGGTGCCATATAAAGAAAAGGAAAAAAAAGTTTTTAAACAGCCATTGAATGCTATGAACACGGAGCTGGATGTTATTATTATTAAAAAATTTATTATGGATTTAAAGTTCGAGTTTCTGAGCCTGCTCCCGATAATATTCAAATAGCTGGTTACCCCAGGCAACTGCACCATGATCATCACTTACCAGATCTCTGGTATTATCATAATTTCCATTTTCATAGAATAGACCCAGTGACAAGTATTTATTGGTAACGGTGAACGCAATTTTCACATCTTTGGGAATAACCCAGAATTTAACTTTATCTCGTGACATAAAATCCTGAAGGTACTCTAAATTCTGGCCATCAATGCCTTCCAAGGTCTGGTCTACTATATCCTTGGTCAGTATTAGTTCCACATCTATACCATATTCAATCACTAATTTTTTGTATAAATCAATGTAATCAAAACGGAAAATAGGTGAAACCCCTTTAATATATTCTGATCCTGATATTATCCTCTGATAGGTTTCATGAGGTTTGAAAATTTCCCCAGAGTCTACTTCAACCAGTACAGAGTTGTGCAGATCTCCAATACGTTTTATTAATTCAGGGGGGATACTGCTTAGATCATGGTTCATCCACAGTTTCTGAAATTTACTAACTGCAGCGTTGGTTTTTATGTTTTCAATGAGATTGAGGGTTATAATATTTCCAAGGGGTGTCAGGTAATATTTTTCTCCTTCCTTGGTGGTTATCTTCCTTTTTTCAAGGTCACTGAGGTTATGGGATATGGTGGAACTACTGATTCCAGTTTCTTCCTTTAGTTCGCTCATGGTTTGGAGACCTTCACTGAGACAGATTAAGATTATTACCCTAACTGAAGAATTGGAAGTGTATCGCATGAGGTTTTTTGTTTCTGAATAGATATCAACATAATTAACACTAATATTAATCGCCCCCAATAATTTTTATTATAGTTGTAAACTGATTGTATGTTAATTTACATTTATTACATAAAAATACATTTATTACTAAAATGTTAGTATTTGCCAATATTTTTATGGTAAGTGCTTAATAATTTTCATGCTGATTTTGATAGAGTGAGGTAACAAAGAGATATTGTGTGTAACAAATTGATACTGTATTAATTAAGAATAGTTAATTGAAATTAAGATTAATTGAGACTAAAGGTCAAATTAGATGTTTATATGTTATGATTTTGTTTTAATTGATTAAAAAAGGAAAAAAAGAAGGTTTTTTATCTTAAGTGTATCCATCTCCTCCACAGGAAGGACAGGTTACTTTTCCATCTCCTCCACATGCGGTACATGAGGTTTTACTTCCACCAGTTCCTCCGCAGACAGAGCAAGTTTCTTCATGGCATGCCAGAACAACCACTAACTGCACAACATTGGGATTGGTAACTCCGTTGCCATCAATGTAGACTTTCCCATCTCCCCCACAGTTGGCACATGATCCTTTGAGTAGACCACTACCACCGCAACTGGAGCAGGCAATTAGGCCACTACCACCACATTTTACACAAGTCTGTGTCTGGGCCTGCACATTCTTTTTAGATGTGCTTTGTTCCTGAGTCGGTTCCTGTGTATTTGAATCATTTACAACAGGTGCAGTTACAGCTGGAGTAGGGTTACTCTGCACTGCAGATGTTGTACCGGTTCCTGAGGGCAATAAATAATTACAAGCCGTGGCACCACCAATGGCCACAATCAAAACTAAAAGTCCCACTAAATATTTGGTTTGCATAGGTTCACTTCCTCAATACTAATATTTTACACAACTTTTCATGCAACATACAACGATCTATATCATCAAATAATTTATTTTATTATGTACTAACTTATCAATGGTAATGGTATATAATTTTTGTTAATACCAATTTTAAGACTCTTGACTGAAGAAAATAGTATTAAATCCCAACAATAGTCATTTAAACCGGAAATTTTCCTTTTAACTCTCAATAAAATAATATTTTTAAAATGGTTAACTATTACATGCCTTAAAAATGAGTTAAAATATGTAAAAAAAAATTCTGTTTAAGGTAATTTAATTTGTAAGGATATTATTTAATTATATTTTGGATATGATTTTATTTATTGACTATTCTCTGCATTCTGGTAATAATCACAGAGTTCCTGCAGGGGACATTCTTCATGTCGGGGAGACTGGGGACGGCAGATGGTCTGGCCAAACTGTACCATCAAATCATTTAATTCAATCCAGTACTCCCTGGGAACTATTTTTTCCAGTTCTACTTCAGTTTCTTCAGGATTTTTGGTGTTAACCAGGCCCAGTCTATTGCTTATGCGATGCACATGCACATCCACCGGTATGGCTGGTTTCTGGAAACCATAAACCAGTACGCAGTTAGCGGTTTTGCGTCCTACACCTGGTAGTTCCAGGAGACCTTTCATATCCTCAGGGACATGACCTTTGAATTCATCCTGGAGTTTACGGGAAACCTGCACAATACGCTGTGCCTTAACATGATAAAAACCAGCAGGACGGATCAGTGGTTCCAGGAGAACTGGATCTGCCTCAGCAATTTCATTCATGGTATGGTATTTGGAAAAAAGTTGTGCCGAGGCCCGGTCAGTGTTATCGTCCCTTGTTCTCTGGGATAATATGGTCCTGATCAGAACCCGGTAGGGGTCTCCATCTTCAAACACCCGTAGATCGTACTGCTGCTGAAGACGTTCCATAATCAAGTCTATACGTTCACTTAAATCCATATTTGATTCTCCCATGTATTTTAGTGGATGTTTAAATATTTAACCAATTCTTAATATGAGATCAGTATAATACTTGTTATGGAATCAATTCAGTTACTTATTATGTGATTATTCATATTGGAATTTGTGAAGTTACTTATTTTGAGATTATTATGAGAATCAGTAAAATAATAATTATCAAAATATTAATAGGGAAAAATAACGGTTTTAAAAATTTATAAAGTGATAATGTGGTTATTTATTTGATTTAACCATTTCCAGAAGAGTTTCCACTCCTTCCAGTATTCCTTCTCCTTCCTGGGCAATGGTGGGAATTACAGGTGCATCAGAATCTATTTCCAGGGGGCCGGATTTTAGATCCTGTTTATTGGCGAAGACAACATAAGGAACTTGGAATCCATCTAAACGTTCTAGAATTTCCTGATCAGTGGGCGTGATCCCGTTACTGTTATCAACTACCAGTATAGCCCCATCCAGACCCTCAGAGAGAATCCTGCGCATGAATTGGAATCGTTTCTGACCAGGGGTTCCGAAGAAGTGTACTTTCTCACCACTGATCATGGTGTTACCATAATCCAGGGCAGTGGTGGTTCCATTGTATTCAACTTTGGCTCTGTTGTTACAGATCTGTTCTAAAGTAGTGGTTTTCCCTGAGTTATAGGCACCTAGAACAACGATTTTGGTTTCCTTCTTGCGTCTCATTTTAACCGCCTGCAAATATTCCCTCATTCTATTAATATTCGAATCTTTAACATTAATCAGTGCATAGTACCTATCCCGTACAAGTATCAGTTAATTATGTTATTTAATAAGTATCTTTTATTAAAGTATTCCTTTATCCATTGTTTATTTATATTTTTAAAATTGAAAAATAGTGGAGGGGTTTAGATGATTTTGATGGGGCATCCCAAACCTTCCATCACCTGGGGGAAGTTGGGGAAAGATACCCTGTGTGCGGATGCACCTTTGATTCGCACTCCTCCTGTAAGCAGTCCTACCAGGGTGAGGGCCATAACCAGGCGATGGTCGTCGTGACTTTCCACTACGCCCCCGTGGGCTCCTCCCTGGATAATTAGACCATCCCTCTTTTCAGTTACAGTTACTCCCAGTTTATCCAGTTCAAGGGCCATGGTATGCACCCGATCGGTTTCCTTAAACCGGGCGTGTTCCACACCGGTTATATGTGATGTTCCCCGGGCCACTGCAGCCAGAGCAGCCACTGTTGGCAGGAGATCCGGTGAATTTTCCAGGTTCACATCTATTGCATTAAGATTACTGGTTGACTTAGGTTTACTGGGTTTTGTCTGATCATTACTGGATGATACATCTTCATGGGATGATACATCTTCACTGGACAATAAATCATCACTGGGTAATAAATCTTCACGGGATGTAGTTGTTCCTTTCACTGTTACCTGATCTTCCTTAACAATGATGTTGGCGCCCATTTCTCGGAGAATATCCACTATTACTTTATCCCCCTGTTTGGATTCTCTGAAAAGGTTTTGAACAGTCACTTCTCCATCTAAAATAGCAGCAGCACCTAAAAGATAAGATGCAGATGAATAATCTCCTTCAATAGTGTAATCCATGGAGTGATACTTTTGTTTATCCACGTAAAACTGGTTTCCGGGTCCCTGCTTGCAGTTCACCCCAAATTTATCCATGATATCAAGAGTCATTTCCACGTATGGTTTGCTCTTGAAATCCCCCACAACCTGGAGATCCACGGGATTCTGGGCGTAGGGAGCTGAAAGCAGGATGGAGGAGATGTACTGTGAACTCACATCACCCTTAATTTCAGTTTTCCCTCCGTAAAATCCATTTTTTATAACCATGGGAGGTAAACCATTGTTTTGGGTGGAATAAGCCTTTACTCCCAGTTCATGGAGTGAATTTAAGAGGTCCTGCATTGGTCTTCCCCGCAGGGAATCATCACCAGTGAGCACGGTGCACTCCGGGGCCAAACTGGCCATGGTGGTGAGAAAACGGAGGGTGGTTCCACTGTTTTTAAGGTCTAAAACGTCTTCAGGGGTTTTAAGATTTCCAGCTGTCCCCTGAACAGTGCACAAGTCCTCTTGAATTTCAATGTCACATCCCAGAGCCTGGCAAGCTTCTAAGGTGGCCATGGTATCGGCTGAGTAGAGGGGATCCCTTAGGTAAGATTCACCTTCAGCCAGACAAGCCACTAAGAGGGCTCGATGGGTGTAACTTTTTGATGGAGGGGCTTTCACCACTCCGTTTATTTTGCTGGCTTTTTCTACCTTTAATTCCACCGATATCACCAAATATGTTTTATATTCACTAAATACGTTTTATATTCACTAAATACGTTTTATATTCACTAAATATGTTTTAAATCACCAGATGTGTTTACATATGTAGTTTAATTTCAGATCACCCAGTGTTACAAATGTAGTTTATTCATATCACCAGTTCTATTACCATGTCCAGTTCTTCCATCAGGATCAGTTCTACTTTTTCCCCACTGCGGCCAACTAACTCTTTAGTGGCGGAAATATGGTCTGCTGTGATCTTGGATCCTTCAATATTGATTTCACCCTCTTCCTCCAGGGTCTTGGCTATTTCTTGTGGATCATTTGACTGCAAATATTTTACAATGACTGGGGCCTGACCCTTGAACTCGGGACCGATCTTATCCATACGGGGAGTGATTTCCACCACTATCTCCCGCACATCCGGTTTATCTTCGGTTACCACCAACTCTTTAACACGCATAGTACCCTGAATATCTTCCTGGAGTGTTAATAGCTGCTTGTAGACGGTAGGGGAACTGGTGTGTATGGTTGCTCCCTTGAGTGGGGTGTTAAGGGGCATTTTTTTGCTGGCTTTAAATCGTCTTAACTGACCAATTACCTGTGCTCCAACCTGACCTACCTCATCGGCAACTGGATCAACCAGTTCTTCTATTAATCCGGGCCAGGTCTCCTGATGGATACTCTTGAATCCTTGAGTTTTGTATTTTAAAGTATTCCCCTGCAGATCACTTTCCAGTAATTCATTTTCCTTTAAATCACTTTCCAGTAATTCATTTTCCATTAAATCACTTTCCTGTGAATCATCTCCAGTTTCTAGAACGTTAGCATACCCTTCCAGGTAGTAATGGATTTCTTCGGTGAAGTGGGGTGTGAATGGTGCCAGGAGTCTTAAAGATGTTTTAATAACTGTGTTCAGGGTGTAAAGTGCGGCCTGTTTTGATTCTCCCTCATCATCCGTGTAAAGTCGGTACTTAACTGCTTCAATGTAATCATCACAGAAGTCATGCCACACATAAGCCTGGATACGGTTACGGGCATGGGCAAAGTTGTACTCTTCCATGGCCTGGGTAACTTCACCTACCAGCTGGTTTAAACCAGAGAGTATCCACTTATCCAGTGGTTTAAGGGTGTTTTTAATATCTGCAATGCTCATATTTACGGTGTCATCTTCACTGTAACCTTCCAGGTGCATGTTCACGAATCGGAAGGCATTCCAGAATTTCCTCAGGAATTTGTATCCGTGCTGAACATCCTTCCAGGCGAAGGGCACATCTGATCCGGGCACACTGTTAGCAGCCCACAGACGCAGGGCATCGGCACCGTACTCTGTCACCACCTCTTCCGGGGCAATGACGTTACCACGGGATTTACTCATTTTATGCCCATCTTCTCCGAAGACCATTCCATTAACCACTACGTTCTGGAAAGGTGCTTCTCCAGTGAGGGCTAAGCTACGTAGGATGGTGTAAAAGGCCCATGTACGTATGATATCGTGTCCCTGCTGGCGGATGGTGGCAGGGAATAGATCCTTATATTCTGAGGATGGCCATCCTGCAATTACCAACGGGGTGATGGAACTGTCCATCCAGGTGTCCAGGACATCTTCCTCTGGGATAAATTCAGTGCTTCCACACTTGCAGGGCTTTGAAGGTTGTGTCTGGGTGGGGTCTAGAGGTACCTCTTCTTCAGATGGTAACATGACCTCTCCACAGCTCTTACAGTACCATACTGGTATGGGTGTGGCGAATATTCTCTGCCTGCTTATGCACCAGTCCCAGTCCATGTTCCCGGTCCAGTTTAAAAGACGGGTTTTCATGTGTTCTGGCATCCAGTTCATGTTCTCGGCAGCTTCCTCAACCCTGGAATTTAGCTCTTTAACTGCCACGAACCACTGTTTTTTTACCAGGATCTCTATGGGTGTTTTGCATCTCCAGCACTGTCCCACATTCTGGTCCACTTTCTCTTTACGGGTGAGGAACCCTTCCTTATCCAGGTCTTCAACTATTGCTTCTTTACATTCTGCGAGTGTGAGTCCTGCATATTTACCACAGACATCCTGCATTATTCCCTGTTCATTTATGGCTTCGATAATGTCCAGCTTGTAACGGTTAACCCACATTACATCGGTTTTATCCCCGAAGGTACAGATCATAACTGCCCCGGTACCGAATTCTGGATCAACTTCCCTGTCGGTGATTATTTCCACTTCCCGGTCAAACAGTGGTACCTTAACCTTCTTACCGGTGAGGTGCTGGTAGCGTTCATCTTCTGGATGTACCACCACTGCTACACATGCTGCCAGTAATTCCGGCCGGGTTGTGGCAATAGGCACACCAGATTCCTCCGTGCTAGAAGGAAATTCAAGGTAGTTGAGGAAGGTTTCGTTTTCTGTGTACTCAACTTCAGCAAAAGCAATGGCTGTTTCACAACGGGGGCACCAGTTCACCGGGTGCACTGCCCTGTAGATTAGACCCTCGTGGTACATCTTCAGGAAACTGAGCTGGGTTTTCTCCTTGTACTCCGGGGTCATGGTCACGAATTCCCGTTCCCAGTCCTGAGAGTAGCCCATGCGTTGCATCTGGGTCTTCATGCCGTGAATATTCTTTTTGGTGAGTTCAATGCACATCTGGCGGAACTCACTCCTGGGCACATCGTTCTTTTTAATGCCGTGAGTTTCTTCCACTTTAACCTCGGTGGGTAGGCCATGGCAGTCCCATCCCTGGGGGAACAATACAGAATTTCCCTGCATACGCTTCCATCGGGCTAGTAAATCCATGTATAACCAGTTTAGAACGTGTCCTATGTGGATAGACCCAGTTGGGTATGGTGGTGGTGTGTCTATTATGTAACGGGGACGCTCTTCATCCGGATTGAACTGGTAAAGCTTCATTCTCTGCCAGGTTGCTTGCCAATCTATTTCATTTTCGTGATTGTAGTCTTTGGGAACCTCAACTTTATTCATCTTAGGTCTCCTATTAATGCTAAATGATTTGTAAACTCTAAAATCAGCCAAATTAATAGCTAAACTAATACAAATTAATATATATGCCTTCAAGTTAAGTATTTCTATAGTTTGTTAAACTAATGGATATAATTTTTAACTAAAGAATATAATTTTTATCCAATGGATATAATTTAATTTATAGCTTATATTATAGCTACATGATATAAAATTACATTGGCTAAATAGATTGGATATAAAAAATTGGAAAATAAGTTTTCATACTTAAGTGGAAATAACCGGTGAACATATTATGGAAATGTTGTGGTTTTACATTGCAGTTATCCTGGCCATAAGTGATGAAGTGCACAGCCAGATATTCTGGAAGGTGTTCTTTGATTTTTACGTCTTACTGGCTGGAATGATTCAGAAAATAGTGGGTTCCACCATTCGAATGTGGATGTTTCACGAGGTTCTGGAGGCCATCTTTCACTTCATATTGTTATCCCTGCTATTTTTATCCCTGGAAATAGGATTTTTAGCAGCGGTAATCCATCTGGTTATTGATCTTTACCATGAAGTGGCAGGATTGGAAATGACCTGGTTAGAGCACCGTGCCCTGCACTTCACTGTGGAATCACTGTTCTTCATCATGCTCCTGGGTATTTGAAGATAAACTATTTGAATTAACTTTATTATGCTCTGGTTATAGAAGATAATCCATTAAATTAAGTTCATCATGCTTTGGGTATAGGAGATAAACAATTAAATTACTTCATTATACTCGGGTTATAGGAGATAAACAATTAAATTACTTCATTATACTCGGGTAATAAAAGATGAACCATTAAATGAACTTATAATAATTAATTGTTCCATAATCTCTAATTTAACTCACAATTAATATTTAATCATTAATATGAGTAATTAATGTCATTAATATGGATTTATTAGATTTAATTAAACTTAAAATTATAATCAAACTTAAAAAAAAGTCACATAAAAAAAAGATAAGAGGAAAAAGTCATGCCTGTTATAGAATTCACTTACACTGACCTGGAAGAATTGTTAAACCGATCCATCGACAGGGATAAACTCATAGATCTTCTCCCCATGATCGGGAGTGATATTGAGGGTTATGATGATGACGGAGTTAAAGTGGAGTTTTTCCCCAACCGACCGGACTACCTGAGTGTGGAAGGAGTTGCCCGGGCACTCAAGGGATTTCTGGAAATAGAAGAAGGAATACCCGAGTACCCTCTGGAACCATCTGGAACCAGTATCACCATAGACCCTGGACTTGAAGGTATACGGCCTTACACTGCCTGCTGCTTGGTTTTAAATGTCAATTTAACCGAGGATAAACTCCCCCAGATAATGGACTTCCAGGAAGACCTGCACTGGGTAATAGGACGGGACCGTAAAAAAGTGGCCATTGGAATCCACAACCTGGATGTATTGAAAGGACCTTTCCGCTACCTGGCAGCGAAGCCAGATGAAACATCCTTTGTGCCCCTGGAAATGGATGAAGAGATGACCCTCCGGGAAATATTAACCGAACACAAGAAAGGAAAATCCTACGCCCACCTGATAGAAAACTATGACCGGTTCCCTCTACTGATGGACTCTGAAGGTAACATTCTTTCCATGCCACCAATCATTAACGGAGAGCTCACAAAACTTACCACTGAAACAAAGAACCTCTTTGTGGATGTCACCGGCACTGAAATGCAGGCAGTGGAGCGAACATTGAACATCATCGCCACCAGCTTTGCAGAGTCAGGGGCCACCATTAAGACCATGGAAAACATTTACCCGGATGAAACACTGATCTTACCTGATTTAACACCAAAAGAACGCACCGTGAGTGTGAAAAATGCAGTGAAGCTAATTGGAATCCCACTCACAGCGGAAGTCGTGGCAGAATCCCTGCAGAAGGTGCGCTTCGATGCAACAGTTGTTGATGAGGACACCGTAAAAGTACTGATCCCCCCTTACCGGGCAGACATCCTCCATGAAGTGGATATAATCGAAAATGTGGCTATTGGTTACTGTGTCAGAAGAATAGAACCGGAAATACCCCAGGTGGCTACTGTGGCCCGGGAAGACCCTTACATGGACTTTGACCAGAATGTTCGTGAGATAATGAATGGTTTAGGATTTGCTGAGGTTATGAGCCTCATGTTAACCAATGAAAAGAACCATTACCAGAAAATGAAACTCCCTGAGACTGAACGGGTGGAAGTAGCCCAGCCTATAAGCCAGGATCGGACCATGATCAGACAAAGTCTTCTTAATGGTTTACTGGAATTTTTGGAAGATAACAAACACGAGGAACTTCCCCAGAGAATCTTTGAAGTTGGAGAAACTGTCTTCCTGGACGCGGAAAAGGAAACTAAAACTGTGGGTGTTAAAAAGATGGCAGCTATGGTTACCCACTCCCAGGCCAACTTCACCGAGATCAAATCAACCAGTGATGCACTGATAAGTAATTTGGGACTGGTAATGGAGATTGAAGACCTGGACCATCCCAGCTTTATTAAAGGTCGATGTGCCCGACTAAAAGGAGTGAAAAAAGAATCATCTGAGGTATGTGTTGAGGGGTTCTTTGGTGAAGTGAACCCTGAAGTCATCCGGAACTTTGAACTGGAGTATCCTGTGGTGGCATTAGAGGTAGAGTTTAAAAGTCTTAACTAAAATGCTTCATTAATTTCTGGTTTATCCTTAATTCATTTTTTGGACTTGAATTAACGGTTAAACCCGAGTTCTTTTTAATTACGGCGTTTTTTTTTATTAACTTTTTTTTGAATATGTCCTTAGATGTTTTTTGGCAACTATTGAATATTTTTGCAGAATAGTTATGCAGAATTAGTTAAGTAGAGTATTTAAGTAGAACATTTCATTCTCCTATTTTTATTCTCCCATAACAGTTACTGTAATTTTCCTCTGCCTTGGACCGTCCAGTTCCACGAAGAAAATACTCTGCCATGTTCCCAGCATCAATCGACCATTTTCAACTGGAATAGTCTGGCTACCACCTATGATAAATCCCCTGATGTGACTGTCGGCATTATTATCAATACGGTCGTGCTGATAACCTGCACCCTCTGGAACCAGTTTTTGAAGGGCTAACTGAAAGTCTTTCACCAGACCCAATTCATTTTCGTTGATAACCACACCTGATGTAGAATGACGGCTGTAAACATTCAAAAGTCCCTCATTAATACCACTATTTTTAAGAACAGCCTCCACGTTCTGGGTGATATCATGGATTTCCACTCTCTGTTTTGTGGTTAATTCCACAGTTTCACGTTTTAAAACCATCAGCAGTTACCTCCTTCTACTTCATCCTTTCTACTTCATCCTATGCTTCATTTTTTAGTTTTCTCAATTTTAACTTCCTTCTTTTTAAGGAAACAAATGAGTTGACAGGGAAAATGAAAGGGAATAATTCTTAAAAATAATAAAAATAACACTCTAAAAACATTGATCACTCTAAAATTCAACCAATTTAAAGCATCAATAATCTAAACATCACCAATCTGAAGATCATCAATCTAGAACACTCTAAACTGGGCTTCAACTTCTGCCTGATCCATGATCCGTTCACAGTAGTGGCAGCGTAGTACCATAGGCTCTTTTTGCAGCACGGTAAAACGGGTGGTTACTGGTTCCTCAGTGTTGGTAATACAGTTAGGATTGGAACAGGTTAAAATATTGTTAATTTCATCTAAAAGATTTACTTTTCCCTTTCCAACGATTTCATAATCCCTGATAATGTTAATAGTCGCATTAGGTGCAATGAGTGCGATTTCATCCACTTCCCTTGATGCCAGTTCCCTGCCCTCGATCTTAACAATGTCCTTATTTCCCATCTGACTGGACTGCACATTCATGGCCAGAGTAACTGATATTTTAGGACTGGGCAATCCCAGTATTTTAAGGACTCTCAGAGCTTTGTTTGCACTGATATGGTCAATCACTGTTCCATTTTTAATGGGTTTTACCTTCAATTCCCGGGGAGTTTTCATGTTTCACCTTTTCTTTTTTCTAGGAGAAATATATTCTGATAATATTTTATAAGATTATCCCTTAGATAATCTATCTGATTATTAGAATTCCATATAGCTAATTTCAAATTCCAATTTCTAAGATTCCCATGATAAAAAATAGGAAAAAATACAGGAAAGAAAGAGGCATGCAAAAATAGGGAGAATATACGGGAATGGGGTGAGTATGCAGGGAAAATTATAGAATAGAAAGAGTATGAATTTTCTAAAAAAAAGAGTAGGGAAAATAAGAATAGTGTTAATTCTTATTTTGTTTCCATTAATTTAGTTCTTTTTTGGATCCAGCATCATTTCGATGAATTTGGCGTACACTGGTCTGGTGATGAATATCCCAATGAGAACTCCCAGAACCGTGGTGAAGGCAAATCCAGAAAGCACACCTATTCCTGAGGCTCCCCTGCTGAACCCGATATAGAACAGTGGTAGCATAGCAGCGATCAATGTTCCTGCAGCAGCGAATATGATGAAGAATGCGCTTTTTATCTGTTTACGCACACCAGAGATCTTTTTCTTCTCACTGAATCCCTTGAGCACCTCATCGGTGATGATGATCTGGTCATCAACCCCGGTACCAATGGCAGCCAGTATACCAGCAATAGCTGCCAGGTCGATGTTCCAGTGAACCACCGCCGCAGTTCCCAGTATCAGGATAAGTTCAGCTATACTGGTTAACATGATGGGAATAACCAGTATTGGGTTACGGTAGCGTATGATTATTATGGCAGAAATGACCAGAAGGGCTAATACTCCTGCCACAAGGGCACCGTTTACAAATTGTGAACCTAATTCTGCGGAAACACTGCTGACTCCTACAATTTTAACCTTAACTGGTAAGGCACCTGATTGTAAGAGGGTGTGGATACTTTTTGCCTGTGTCTGTGCCTCTTCCTTGGTGGGTTCCGTTCCACTGATCTGAACATCAGTGGATGCCTGGCCATTGGCTAATTCTGCACCAACCTCTGGAGAAGTTATTAACTCGTCATCCAGGTACATGTCCACCGGAACTCCGGCTTGACCTTTGGCAATCTGGGCAAATCGGTTGGCACCCTCCAGTGATACTGTGAATGGTACCTGCCATTGGGTTCCTGTTACCTGAAAAGTTTTCACCTGGGTGATATCGGTTCCCACCAGGGCAGTCTGGTTGTTGATTTTGGCCTCGAATTTACCGTTACTTCCAACGATCTTAGCCACGTCCTCTGGTTGAACTCCAGCGATCTCTACAATAACATTCTGGTTTCCACTGGGGTAGACTTTAACATCTTTAACCCCGAAAATGTTCAACCGTTTATCCAGAACCGATGTTACTGTGTTCATGGTTGCAGTATCTACTGGTTGATCCAGCTGGAGTTGTATTGTAGATCCACCTTTTAAGTCTAAACCTTGTTGTATACCAAAAACTGAGATTGCACCTATGCTGGCAATAACCAGAACTATCAGCAGTAGCACTCGTTTATCTTTGAGGAATTCATTGAGCTTCATTTGCGTGCCTCCACGTACCATCTGAGTATTCCAAGGTTCATGAGCCAGGTGGCCATGATATCTGCTATCAGTCCAATGATGAGGACAGCTGCAATATCTGCCAGGGTCTGGGCAGCTGGTATCATGAAGACAACCACCAGGTACAATGCTACCATGGAACCAATGGCTGCTGCAGCCATGGTCAACCCGGTCTTCATAGCTTCAATTGCCCTTTGAGTCACGGTACCTTCTCTCCTTTTAAGTATTCGGGTTGTGAGGAGTATGTCTGTGTCTACACTGTAACCAATAAGCATTAACAGTGCTCCCACAGAAGCAATTGAGAGTGGTATGCCAAACAGGCTCATTCCACCAATTGCAATGATTATGTCCGAAAGAGCCGCGAAAATAACTGCCAGGCTGGGTACGACATTACGGAAAATAATGAACACGGTTATGCTCATGAAGATGAATGCAAAAGCCAGAGCATAATATATTTGTGTCATTGCTTGTTGACTTAAAATCGCACCAACTGATTTATAACTGGTTATTGTTCCAGTTCCATTTAATGTGGATGATAATTTAACCACATCGGTGTCACCCACAATATCTACAGTGGCCTGATTGTTGGTAATGGATTTAACATCAACCGTCTGATTTGGCAGCCCCGCACTGATAATTGATTGAAGTTCATTCTGACTAACAGATTTTTCCAGTTGTATAACTGCCACAGTCCCACCTTTAAGCTCAATGCCCTGATTAAGGCCCATGGTGGCTATTAATATAAGGGCAATGATGGTGATCACCACTGGAATGGCGATAAGTGGTTTGTATGATTCCAGTAACCTTTCAAATGTTATCAATTTAATCACCAGTCTTTTTTCTCATTTTTTATTGTATAGGAAGTTAATATTAATTGGAGATTCAATTGGGATTTGAATATCTTTTCAAATTCGCCTATTAGCTTTTTAATTCTTCCATTGGAGATATTCATATACCAAATGTTCCATCTAACTAACTGTAAATCTATCTAATTGTAATATTATACACTTCGTAGATAGATGCTTCATTTTCTATAATCCTTAGTTAGTCCATAATACAATTATTTTTATTACTATTATACTGCTGTTCCTATTTTAGTATACTAGCTAAATTATATTCCGTATATTGGGAGGTCTTCGTCTTTGACAATTTCTTTAATAACTTCAATGAGTTCTTCAGTTTTTTTGTTGCCGGTTTTGACCTGGAATGATTTGATCATACGCCCTCCACGGGGCTCTATTTTCTCTTGCATCCGTTCAATTACTTTCCGGCCTCCTGAACTTCCCATGGTGGCAAAAAGGATCACATCCTTACCCTGGAAGTTGCATTGATCAATGAGGGTTACAATTGCCGGTGCTGGTTTACCAGCCCAGGTAGGACTTCCCACGTATATCAGATCATAATCAGTTAGATCCACTGATTCAGGTTTTATTAAAGTTTTATTCTCACGGAATGCATCCACTGAAGCTTTAATATAATTCATGGGCCCTGCTCTATTATTCAGGTCGGTTATTTCTAAATAATCTGCGTTAACTTCCTGGGCCAGTGTTTTGGCTACCAGGGCAGTTTTCCTGGTTCTTGAGTAAAACAGGATCATGGTTTTCATAATATACCTCAAAACTCAAATAATGAAGAGTTTGTTTAAATAAAGTGACATGTTCCAGGACTTAGTTAACATTTTTCAAGACTTAGTAATTTTGAAACTTAATTGCAAATGAAGATAGTTGTTATTCAATGATAATCTCTGTTTACTGGGAGAATAAATGGGTTTACTAAGTTTTAATGGAATTTCTCACTTTTTTATCTTCTTCTCATAAAATATATGGATCAAACTTTATAAAGGTTTAGGGATGAATGGTCCTATAGTTTAGGGATAATGGTCCTATAAATAAGAGGGTTGTTTGCACCGTTATTTGGGGTGTAAACTACAATCTATGGATGTAAACCACAACCTTCCAGTGACATTGTTTCTGGGAATCCGCACATTAGGTTCATGTTGGCCACTGCTGCACCGGAAGCACCTTTAGCTATATTGTCGATGGCAGAAACAACAACCAACCTGCCATTATCATCAATTTCAAAGCAACCGATATGGCAGAAGTTGGATCCTCGCACCGAACTTAAGCGTGGGATTTCACCTGCATCCAGTACACGTACAAAGGGTTCATCCTGGTACTGGTTTTTATACAGCTGGAAAATCTCCTCTGGAGTAACTTCCTGGTTGGGGAAAGAGTGGAGGGTGGTTATAATGCCCCTGATGACAGGTACCAGGTGTGGGGTGAATGAAACACGAACATCACCAAATTTCTGGAGTTTTTCCTGGATTTCAGGCATGTGGCGGTGGGTGGTGACTGCGTATGGCACTATATTATCACTGATATTGGGATAGTGAGTTGCAGGTGTGGGTTTAATCCCTGCACCGCTCACACCACTTTTAGAGTCTGCAATAATGGTATCCACCAGTCCTTCTTTTACTAGGGGAATACCCGCCAGTATGGAACCAGTGGGGTAACATCCAGGGTTAGCAACCAGCTTAGCCTTTTTGATTTCCTCCCGGTACATTTCCGGTAATCCGTAAACTGCATCCAGAGGATTTTTGTGTTTGAGGCCGTACCATTTCTCGTAAATACTGATATCATCGAAACGGTAGTCTCCACTCAAATCAACTACTTTAACTCCTGTTTCCACCAGTTGGGGGACAATGTTCATGGAAGCCCCGTGTGGTGTGGCAGTGAACACCAGGTCTGCATCTAGATCTCCGGGAGATTTGTCTTCAAATACCAAATCCAAATCCTGGAGATGAGGATGCACCTTTCGAATGGGTGTATCCGAATACTGCCGGGAAGTTGCAGCTACAACTTCCACCTTCTCATGATCCTTGAGGAACCTTAAAAGCTCCCCTCCAGTGTAACCACTGGCTCCGATAATTGCAACTTTTAACATATTTCTCACATACTTTTCTTGGTGGACAGGCTTATTAAATATTATTAACACTTTCAAATCAAACTTTAATTAATAATCAATAGTTCTAATTAAATGCATAATTTCAAATCATTCTTATTCCAGATTGATGAAATACTTGAATTCATAGAAGTTCATAATTCACGTCTTAAATAGATTTTTTCAGGAAATTTTTGGGAGAAAAGGTTTTAAGATATTACCCAAACAGTTAAATAATTAAACTTTTAATGTATAATTGATAATTTTCATTATGATCATAATGTCAGGCTATATTGTGATCAAAGAACAATAATAGTTTTGAAAAACTGATAAAAAAACCATCGTATCATGGTTTTGTGACTTAAAATATTAATTTTAAGGAGTAAAATCTATTTTGAGATTTTATTAATTATCTATTTTTAGTATATGTTATTCAAATTGCCATGGTGTGGTAATGGGATGATTTTATATATAATGAGCGATTAATAAAAATAAAATAGTTCTAAAAGTGGTGAGGGGCTTGGGATATTTAATTTGCGATAAATGCCATGGAAGATACCGATTGAAACATGGAGAGTCACCTAGTGATTTTTCCAGATGTTCCTGTGGTGGAAATTTGAGATATGTCAGTGATAATGATTCATTACATTCTTCATCTTCTTCCGGTTTCAGGTTAGCAGTAAACCGCAAAGTAATGGCGGGTATTCTATTTGTTTTTTTACTGATAGCTGCAGGAGTAGCTTTTGGCTTCTTAAATCCTCTGGGTAATGCTCAGGGAGCTAACTCCACCAATAACAATAATAACAATTATTTTACCGATGTTCAAGCAGCACCTCAGAGTGCTTCAATGGTGGTTCTGGGAGCTACTAACATTCAGGTTTCTCAGGGAGCAACTGTGGTCACTCAAGTGGACCGTGTGACCAAGGATCCCGGAAGTAAACTTAACAACAGTTTGAGTCCTGATTTCAAACCTACTTCTCCTTCCCAATTAGTTCCCTGGATGGAAGGTGCACGGGTTAAGGAACTCATGAAATACGCAAATGTAAATGTTATACCGGCCACCAGTGTACCGGTTAAGAAGATCAACAACACCTGGTATGGGCCTGATGATAAGGGAAATTATGTTTATGCGGTTGATCCTGGTAAAATGACCAATTTAAGATCAACTGATGCAGGTAATGGTACCAGAATGGCAACTGTTACCCATGGTATGAATGTCATGGTTCCAACTGCTGTTAAAAACCATGCCTCTTTAGTGGTTGCGTGCGGAGATTTGCCAGGCAAGGCCCAGGCCGAGACATATATGAACACCAAGGGAATTAACTGTTACGCACCCTGTGACCGTTTCACATTTGCATTACTGGACCAGAATTCCTCAGGAACTTCACTGGGAACCATGCCCATACGGGCACTTAAAGATGGTAAGGGTGCAGTGATTGGAGCTCAGCCTATTTACATGAATTTGAAAGAAAAAATCATTGTTCAGACCACTATAAAGGGTTATCCTGACCAGTACTGTGACACACCCAAACGTTACTTTGATGGTTTTGAGAAAACCTACAATGTTACCCTGGATAAAGTTATTGTGGATGCCAATGTGGGTCAAACAGGTAAAGTAGTGGATGCAGCCGAGAAAAGCGGGGCTAACATCATTGCAGTGCGTGTTTTAAGTGCTAAAGATAAAGGGCCAGTAAGGGACTGGCTCAAAAAAGATCCTAACCACCGGGCTGTACTGTTCCATTCCGCAGCTTATGAACCAGGATACTCCCTGTTCTTTGAATTCCCAAATCAAGTTACCGGTGATGACACCAAACCAGTGTTCACAAAGAACGTATCCCAATCCGATTTACAGAATAGATTCAATAAAGTTAGAAGTTTATGGCAGTAATTTTGCTTTAAACATCGATATAAATTATTTGAACTTTGATATAATCTAAATAAATTATTAGATGTTTGATATAATCTAATAGAAATGGATATAATCTAAATATATCATTTGAAGACTTTATATCTTAAAAAATATCTATATCTTAAAAAAATCAGTTATTTAGAAGTTATATCTAAAATAATTAATTGAATAATTCAAATATTTAATCATTTTTTTTCTTCTTTTCATTTAAAGCTTCTTGAAAGGCTTTCTTATGGAAGTTAGCAGCCATTTCCTTCTTGCACTCATCATCAGCAAAAAGTCGCATTTTAGGAGCACGGCAGGGGTAGTGTTGTATTCTAAGGCCGGCTTTAATCGGTAGGGTGTCCGTATTTTCGCCTATCATTTCCTCAGCAACGAATCTGGTGCTACCACATGGGGAGCAGCGGATTACTTCCACATCCACAACTTTATCCCCCTGGCAGTTAACCCTAACTACAGGTCTGCCAAATTTGGATACGAATTCATCAAAGACAGGATTACCATTCTCTGTGAGGTCGCACATGTTCTCAGGGCAGGTTACATTACCATAACTTTCCAGCTGGTTTTTGAAACCTTCCCCTCTCCAGGCACCAACGATTATCCATTCCACCTTACTGTGAAGGGCATCCACCAGGTCAAGGGCAAGATCCGGGTGTAATATATATGTTAGAATAATATCTGCATTTTCCAGTCGGGCCAGGGTTTCAGGAGGAAGATCGATCTCATCCATGAAAGTGGAAGTCGGTGCTTCCATTACAACGTAATCACAATCAAATTCTTCTTTAATGGTTGCATACGCACGTTCACCGTAGGGCCCATCTGTGACTATGGCTATTTTCATTAAAATCCCTTCTTTTAACTCTTTATGGGAGTTTTCCTAATAATTTAAACTTTTTTGTATTTTAACATTGTATAGTTGACTTTTTTTTGATTTTAACCCATTGAGTATCCACTTCTTCTTCATTGTAACCATTTGGATTATTAAATTTTTTGGCATTTTAACCCTGGATTATATTTTTTGTATTATAAACAATGGAAATTAAAAAAAGTAAAAAAAATTCAGCTAAATTACATTTATAATAGCGTTCTTGAGTTTTTACCGGGTTATCATGGTTCCGATACCCTGTTTGGTGAATATTTCCAGTAGCACGCTGTGTTTTATCCGTCCATCTATTATATGAGCTGATTTAACTCCCTTTTCCAGGGCGCTTATGCAGGTGAGGACCTTGGGCAACATACCATCACGGACAGTGCCATCTTCAATCAGATCCATGACTTCCGGTATGGTGACCCTCTTAATAAGACTTTCTGGGTCGGAATGATCACGCAGTATACCTGGTACATCGGTGAGTATGATCAGCTTTTCTGCGCCTACTTCACCTGCAACTTCACCCGCAACGGTGTCTGCGTTTAAATTTAGTGTTTCACCCTTATCATCCACTCCAATGGGACTAATAACAGGCACGTAATTGTTTTCGGTCAGGACCTTCAGGATTTCAGGATTGATGGATTCTATCTCTCCCACTAAACCCAGGTCTACCATCTGTTCTTCACCAGTTTCCTGATTTACCACTATCTGGGGGGAGCGCTTGCGGGCCTTAAGTAGCATGTTATCTTTACCCGAGATTCCCACTCCTTTACCTCCGTGGAGGCCTATGTTGGATACAATTTCAGTGTTGATCTTGCCTACCAGAACCATTTTAACAATGTCCATTGTTTCCTGGTCTGTCACCCGCAGTCCTCCGATGAATTTGGGTTCTTTACCCAGTTTACTCATGGAACGGGATATTTCAGGACCTCCTCCATGGACTACGATGGGTTTCATTCCCACATATTTCAGGAGTACGGTGTCCCTGGCTGTGGAACTCTTGGCAGCAGCGTCGATCATGGCGTGGCCACCGTATTTAATCATGATCTTTTTTTGGTGGAATTTTTTGATGTAAGGCAGGGCCTCAACGAGAATGTTAACAGTTTCCATATAAAACACCTTATTTTTAGAGTGATGAAGTATAAAGGATTTTTTCTTATTAATGGTATTGTAAGTCTTATTTTTTAGATAAAAGTGTTCAGTAAGCTTTATAAATTATAGGAGACAAAAAATCATTCCTTTAACCTATAGTATCTTTAAATTATACTTTATTAAAACTTTTCGGAAATTAGATTTTTTTCCAGATTTCTAGTTTTAAGGAAATTTGAAATTAAAATCAGGCTACCTATTTCTAGATTTATAGAGTTTTAGCCACAATTAAGGGATGGCTGACATATTTGAAAATGAGATATTTATCTCCAAGGGATATGGTCTTCTTGCAACAGTTTCGTACCAGTCATTAACGTTTCTATCCTTATAAAGTAATCCCTAAGTATGAAGTCAATGATAAGTGGATTTATATTATAGACTCATATAATAACATGGCAGAATATAAGGTTCAGTCAGAAGGGGACAATAATGACTTTGTATTTACCAAGTCGTTTCGGAAGATATACCGCATGTTCCGCAGTCTAAAAAATAGGAAGGGAAGATTTGTATTAATTATTGGGACTCCCGGTACTGGTAAATCTGCCAATATCTATTCTGCCCTGAAGATCCTGGATCTTAATGTGTATGACCCTACTCTTTTTCTGGATAACATGAACATGAGTTCATCCGAGGTTTTTTCTGAATTTTTTAAAACTCTTCGATTGGATCTGGGTGTTAAAACCAATGAAGAAATTTACCAGAAAGTATCAGAATATGATGCAGTTTTACTGGCAGATAAACTCCTTGATTCTGAATTTTTGGATGAAAATAAATTTGGATTAAGCTTATGGACGGAAAATAATGGGATTAGGGCATTTCCATTTTATATTAAAGTATTCAGAGAGTACTTGAAACACCGTAAGGATCTTGAGAAAGTTAACGTAGTTGTTCAGACGGCTTTTATGATCAAGATACGGGATGTGAAATACGATTTACTAACTGATTTTAGTATCCTGTCTGAGATTTTTGTCTTTTTAATGAACCTATTTTTCGAAGTTATCCAGATATCCTATTCTGAAGAAGAGACTGTGCAAATAGTTCTAAACAATTTCCCAGATGTAAATGAAGAAGACGTAAGATCCTGCATTGGGAAATATGGATGCAGGCCCCGTTTCATATTCGAAGCACTGGATAAGAATGAATAAATTAAGAAAAAGGTAAATAAGTTCTAGAAATTAAGTTTTAGTAAAATTTAAAAAAAAATTAGGATGATTTCCCCCAAAAATGGATTAACCACTTTCCAGGGGAATCAATCATCTTTTCCTTGCTCTTTTATTTGAAGTTTATCATACCTTCCTGGTAGTAGTTTTGCAGTTCAGAGGCGTGTTGAAGTTCAAAGCTTGCATAGGGATCCTTAAAGTAAGGCATTAACATCCCTCTTACAGTGTAAACATAGGCTGGTATGATCCCATATTGTTTCCTTACAATATCGAAGTATAATGGGAACCCACAACCCTGGGCAAACATTGGATTATCTTTACGGGCGGTTCCATGCCAGTACATGGGTATAGGTCCGTTCTGACCGTTCTCTTTAGCAATGCCGTATAAATAATTCAGGGCATCATCCAGGTTGTTGAAAACTTTACCATCTGTTTTGTACTGGTATCGGCCATCTGGTGCACCGAATAATGCTATTTTAAGTGAATCCCAGTAGTTAGTAGCTCCTTCAGCACCAGTACCTTGAGTGTCCACAAAGGCCAGCTCCAGTATTTCTACATTCCCTTCCTTGTAGCAACGGTAGTTTGAGTCACCGGCAAAGTGCACCACCAGAATAGATTTGGAACCAGTTTCATTGGCATATCCAGCCAGCATTTTGGAATGAAGGTGTCCCGGGTACATGTCAGGATTGGCGACTTTCACAAATGCCAGTCTGCCTTCTGGTGTGATTGGACCATTCATGGTCGAAACATATGCGTAACCCACTATTAGCAGGAAAACTGCCAGTATAACTAAAATCCATTTCAATTAAATTACCTCTTTAACTGGAAATTATTATCAAATATTTCCTTT
Organism: uncultured Methanobacterium sp.; assembly: GCF_963666025.1. Classification (NCBI taxonomy): domain Archaea; kingdom Methanobacteriati; phylum Methanobacteriota; class Methanobacteria; order Methanobacteriales; family Methanobacteriaceae; genus Methanobacterium; species uncultured Methanobacterium sp. The sequence continues at coordinate 2,805,903 of NZ_OY762552.1, forward strand.
TTATTCCAAATATTCATGTATCCCCCCGGATTCTGTAGTAACATGCTCCGTTATTAGATAAAAGTCTTTTTGTAAGATAAGACCTTTTTATGGTTTTTTAAGGTTTATTATTCTATCTACTTTTTATCAATTACAAAATAATTATTAAAAAATTTAGCTTATTTTTTTAGTTTTACCATGTTAATATTAATCATTAATTATTGGGTAAGTTCTGCTTCCATTTTGATCATTTCTATGACCCTGGGGTCTGAAATTGAATAATAGGCCATTTTTCCTTTTTTACGAAATTTAACCAGATTTCGATGCCTTAATAATCTGAGCTGATGGGATATTGCAGAGTCGGTCATCTCTAAGACCGCAGCTAAATCACAGACACAAACCTCTTTCAGTATGAGTGCGTACAGTATTTTTAATCTAGTGGGATCACTGAGTACTTTAAAGTTATCAGAAATCATTTGAAAGGTTTCATCATCGAGCATTTGTGATTTAACTTCTCTTACTGAATCTTCGTTGATGCATTGAACATCACAAACATCTTCCCCTTTCATAGAATCCTCTTTAAATGTAGTATTAAACCAAGATTTTGAACATTCGTTTATATTTAATTGTTCAATTATTCCTTTATATGTTTGTATAATAGTAATAATGGTGATGGTAAGTAAATTTAGGTCATTAATAAAATTGTTAAAAAATTATCGACCAAATAGTTTATTATCTGACTTAAGTAATTCTCTAACTTAAATCATGTACTGATAGTAATTTTCTACCTAATATTAATTAATTCTCTAAATCCTAGAAAATAGTTGGTAAACATACAAAAATTGCAAAGGATATGAATTATAAAGATAGTCCCTAGCGGAGTCGAACCGCTGTCGCGAGATCCAGAGTCTCACATGATTGCCACTACACCAAGGGACTAAAAACAATAGTTAGCTGTTTTACAATATATACTTTTAGCTTTTTTGTTGATTTTTCCCAGTAAATATCCTAATTTTCAACATATTATCATAAAAATAATGATTTTAATAGGAGTAATTATGATAAATTACTCGGTGGTTATGATGTTTTTAATTGTATTTAACTTGTTTTAGCTTTAATTTGATTTTAGGTGAATTTAATGTCAAATTCTTCAACAACATGGTTCTTAATATTGCTCTCCTGAATCAGGGGTTTCATTGCTTCTACCATGTTTCCCATTATCATAAAGAAGTCCCGGTCTTTTTCAATCATGGCATCCATCAACGATTTTTCAATCCCTTTTCGTGAGCTGATATCAGTCATAATAGAAATTGCGCCTAAATATTCGCCGCTAGGTTTGAATAATGGGTTAGTAGATACTAAAACCCAGAAACTAGATCCGTTCTTGTTTAAAAATTCCAATTCATAGGTTTTGGCTAATTTTTCCCGGAATTCACGCCCTTTTTTGACTTTTTTCAGGTGTTTTTTGAAGCAGGATTCCCCTTCTGGATTGGTGAACTGGGATATGTCTTTATTGAGCATCTCGGTTACAGTAAAACCTAACATTTTAGCCATTTGATTATTAACATAGCTTAGTTCATTCTTGGAATTAACAAAAAAAACTCCTGAATGAATTTTTTCCACCATTAAACGGTATTTTTCTTCACTTTCCCTTAAGCGGTGTTCTATGTGTTTTCGTTCAATAGAATAGTTTATGCATCGGGCCAGTAATTTACTGTCCACCTGTCCTTTAACCAGATAGTCCTGTGCACCTTCGCCTACTATTTCTATGGCAAAATCTTCATCTTCCAGTCCGGTGAGTATTATTATAGGTATTTCTGGTGCCAGATTATGGATCTGGTTGAAAGTTTGGGGTCCCTGGCTGTCGGGTAATTGAAGATCCAGTAAAATTATATGGAAATCATTTTCACCAAGGGCTTCTGCTCCTTCAGAAAGACGCTGGGCATGGAAAATATTGAATTGAATTTGAGGGATTTCCCTGAACATTTCATTTATAATCACAGCATCTCCGGGGTTATCCTCCACCAGAAGAACGTTAATATTTCCTTTAATACTCATAATATCACCTAATCTCGGGGTGGCAGTTTCACAATGTCCAGCCAGAATTCACCAATATTCTGAACCACTTTGATTAACTGGTCCAGATCTACTGGTTTTGCTATGTAACAGTTGGCGTTATTCTTATACGTTTCAATCAGATCTTCATCCCTAATGGAACTGGTTAAAACCACCACTGGAATACATTTCAATTTATCGTCTTTTTTTATTTCCTTTAAAACAGCTCTCCCATCCTTTTTTGGCAGGTTCAAATCCAGCAATATCAAGTCCGGAATCCGGGTAGGATTTTCCCCTTCCAGGCGGAGCATTTTCATTGCTTCTTCTCCATCACGAGCCACATGCAATACGTTTTTAATTTTGGCTTCCTTGAATACTTCCTGGATCAAACGTACATCTCCAGGGTTATCTTCAACCAGCAGTACTTCCACTGATTTAAACAATTTATATTTCATGTTTCACATCTCCGGGGATATTGAAATAAAAAGTCGCTCCCTGGCCTGGTTGGGAATCATACCAGATAGCACCGCCGTGTCTTTCAATGATCCTTTTAACAATGGCTAAACCAATGCCGGTACCATTATATTCGTCCCGGGCATGGAGACGTTGAAATATTTTGAACACCCTTTCTCCATGCTTAGGATCAATTCCTATACCATTATCTTCAACTTTGAAAACCCAATCATTATCTCTTTTTTCTGCCGAGATATGGATTTTTGGGCGTTTCTGGTTATTGTATTTGATTGAGTTGCTTAGGAGGTTCTGGAAAACCTGTACCATCTGAGGATAATCAGCTCGCACCACTGGAAGATTATCATAACTGATATCTGCGTTATTTTCTTCAATTAACAATTGGGAGTCAAATATTATCTGTTTAAGGATATCTTCAGTATTCACATCTTCAAATTTACCAGTTTTACGTTCAATTCTGGAATATGCTAAAAGATCGTTAACCATTTCCTGCATCCGGGTAGCTCCATCCACTGCAAACTGGATGAATTCATGGGCGTCTGAATCCAGTTGGTGTTCATAACGTCGTTGCAGGAGCTGAAGGAAGCTGGTTATCATTCTGAGGGGTTCTTGAAGGTCGTGGCTTGCCACGTAGGCAAACTGCTCCAATTCTGCATTGGATCTTTTTAACTGTTTTAAGGTTTCCTGGAGTTCCTGTTCTGCAATTCTACTGGGGGTGGTATTAATGGCAATGCCTATTATCTCTTTGGGTTTACCCTGGGGATCATATGACAATTTTCCCAGGGAATAAGCCCAGTGTACTGTTCCATCCTGCCAGATGGTCCTCATTTCTATCTTGAAATCTTCACCGAACTGAAGAGTCTTTTGGATGGCATCTTTGACTTTTTCCTGGTCATCGGGGTGTACTACATTTAGAATATTACTGAAGGATGTGTCAGGGTCAGGATCAACTCCGAAAATATGTTTGTATTCGTTAGTCCATTCAATTAAGTCATTTTCAAGATCCCAGAACCACATCCCGGCGCCTGCCCCTTCAATAGCCAGACGTAATTTTTCTTCAGATTTTTTAAGAGCTTTTTCAGCCTTTTTAATTTCAGTTATTTCCAGGGCTGCTACGTTAATACCTATAATTTGATGGGAAGAATCTTTAAGTGGATACCATTCTTCTATCCATGTGCGGAGAACACCGGGCTGGGCAGGGGTTATACCACTAAATTCTCTACCTACAACGTTATTTTTTGTTTCAAATATTTCTTTAGCTGCAGCTTCGCCTTGTTCTGCAAGGTCCGGTATTATTTCTTCGATTGTCTTTCCAATATGTTCTTTTGTTGAAAAACCATTTATTTCCGCCATACGATCGTTAATACGCACGAAGCGCAGGTTACGATCCAGGACACATAGACCTATTGGTGCTGAATTGTAAATGGCCTCAATCTCTCTGAGACGTTTTTGGGCAGTGTTTTCACTTTCATGGAGTACTTCTTCCATTTCCCTGCGTTTGGTAACATCTCTAAGGAAACTGTGTACGCGACCGTGACCTTCACGTGAAACAATGTTTGATTTGATGTTATAATAACGTATAGTGCCATCTTTTTCTTTAAAATCTGCATCAAATTCAATAATACCGGTATTTTTAAGTTCTTCCACCAGATTATTTTTTACAAACATCATTTCAACACTGCTGAACTCATCAAGGTTAGTTCCAATCATCTCATCGATGGTAAAACCCATCATCATGGCGAAATTTTCATTACAGTCCTGTATGTTCCCTTCAAGATCATGGATACAGAAACCATCGCTGATGTTTTCCACTATGGAACGGTAACGTTTTTCACTCTTTAAGAGTGTTTTTTCAGCATTTTTACGATTGGTAATGTCTTCAATCATTCCATCGATCCATTCAATGGAACCATCTTCATTGTAATGTGCTTTTGCAGATACTGAAACCCATATTGGGTGTTTATCCTTTTTTTTAAGAAGAAGTTCACGGCTGATTACTGCTCCTTCCTGCTTTAAATCTTGTAAAAATAGTTTCCTTTTCTGGGGATCCATGTATAAATCTATAACCTTAATGTCCATTATTTCCTGGGTAGAATCATATCCAAACATTCGGGCTAATGCAGGATTCACCTGGATAAAAAAACCATCAGGATCAACAGTGTTTCGGTAAACACCTACATTGAGATTTTCCACCAGGCTCCTGAATTTCTGTTCACTTTCCTGAAGTTCTTTTTCAGTCAGTATATGTGGAGTTATGTCTTTAAAAGATTGAATACCACCCACAACATTACCCTCTGGATCTTTGATGGGTGAGGTAGTGAAGTGTAAGTATTTGCCATTATTACCCATGTGTGGATAGAATTTTTCAGCTTCATATGTCCCCTCTACCAGTTCTGACTTTTTATAGTTTGGAAACCAGTAAGAAAATCCTTCCATATCTTCATCTACCAATAAATCAACCATACATGGTCTTTTTGAATTGTAAAATGCTTGCCAGTGTTTATCAGTCCCAATGACATCACTGGGCCTGATTTTGCTGAATTTTTCCAGTGCTTTGTTCCAGAAAATTACTTTATGATCCTGGTTAATTCCAAATAAGGGTACTGGTGCACAGTTGATTATGGCATCCATTCCAACTAATTCTGGAGATATGTTTTTATGTTGATTATCGTCCCCGGTAACGCAGACCCCTCCTCTACATTTATACCTTCAGTTTCCGATTTATTAATGAATGTAATTTTGGTTTATTTTTATAGATTAATTTTTTAAAGTTAGGCTAGTTTCAATTGATTTGTAGACTCGGAAGGGTTTTATCAGAAAAAAATAATGTTATTTCTTGTTTTTTTCATTCATTGATTTTAAAGTGTTAATTGATAATTCCTGTTCTAAAAATCGCAATCTTTCAGCTAAAAAATCCAATACCAATTTCCTTTCATCAAAAGGAACATTCTTTTTGGATAGCATGTTAATTAATTCAGTAGTACTTCTGACTGATTGTGTACCTGCTTTTTCATCCATTAACAGGATATCCCTTTTACCTATTTCCTTTGATGGAGTAACACACACAGCTCCAAGGAGGTCACCGTTTTTATCCATCACATCCATTGAACTGGTGTATTTCTGTTTATTGTGTTCAGTCATATTTAATCACCTTAATCCATCTTAAAACACCATTATACATAAATCTTTTTATATTTAATTTATAATAAAAACAGGTTTAATATTAATACTTTTCGTTTTTGTGGTTATTCCTGATTTACTTAAATTTAAAAAAATGATTAAACGCTAGAAATTAGGGGTTTATAAAAATTCTAACAAATAGGGCCTATTCTTTAATTAAGGGTTGTAAATTTAATGGGTTGATAAATTTGCAATCACATATTGTAAATAATAATTAAATACTTAAAAAATGATTTTTAAATAGGTTTTATAGAACAATAGAATAAGAAAAGGTCCCTGGGGCTTTAAGGCCTTCGGGACGATGCCATGTCCTTACGGAGGCGGTGTAAAGGCATGAATTTAAAGTTCATATTATGATCCAGATGGATCATAACATGATCTGTAGGGTCGTTTAATTCACCTAATTACATCTTACTACAACATGATATTTAAATATTTGTATTGGAGTATAAGAATGTATTAGGATATGGTTAAAATACTAAAAAATAACCCCTATAGCCACTGAAATCTTTTTAATTCTTCTAATAAACGGGATTTTAATTTAAACCTTTTTAATTTGAATAAGTTTTCACTTACTTTCATAGCTTTGTGAAATTAACAGGGCCCTTACTTTGAAGCCCTTACTCTGAAGCTCTTACTTTCAAGTCCTTACTCTCAAGCCATTCTCTCAAAGTCTATTAATCAACAAGTATGTTATGCTGATATTTTATCAATCTGGGTGTTACTCATCAAAAATATTCTTTGATAAAAGGATTATTAGTAAATGCTTTTTTTGTTATTATTGCTTAATATTCCAATCTAAATTTATCCAGGCCTCCGTAACTTATATAAGGGATGGTATACTAGCTTAATGTGCAAATACTTTATTAAACCACGATCAATGGAGACGCAATAGCAATATCTACTATTAGCCTCCCTAAAATCATGCCCGCAGGGCCCAACCAGACTCCCCATTCTAAAAATCCCTGCGGGATTCTCCATTGATTTTAAGTATTGTCTAAAAACTTTATTAATTCTCTTGGGAATTAAAATACATTCAGAATAATATTTTAATTATGGATTCATCCTATTTATTGAAATCAGCCCTATTTTTGGAATTATAATCTTGAAATATTAATCCTATTTTTGGAATTATAAACTGAAATTATAATCCTATTTTTGAAATCGTAATCTATTTATTCAATCTATTAATAATTATAACTATAACTGGAATCTCAATTTACTGTGCTATACTAAGAATTAGTGATTGCATTGATTAAAGATTGTTTGAGATTCTATCAAGTAAGGATGAGGTTCTAACATGAAAGTCAAGGCTATAGGTCGGGTTAATTCACCATTTAAGGTTAAAAAAGGATCTCCTCATCAGGGTCGTTTTTCGGATAAATTGAGCACAATAACTATTTTTAAAGAGTATGAGGGTGCACTGGAAGGAATTGAAAATTATAATAATTTAATGGTGATTTACTGGATGGACCGTGCAGATTCAGTTTCTTTAAAGGTGATACCACACGGAAGAAAAGAGAAAAGAGGAGTTTTTTCCACCAGGGCACCGGTCAGGCCAAATCCACTGGGATTGTGCATGGTGGAACTGGTGAAAAGAGAAGGAAACATTCTAACTGTAAGGTGGCTTGATGCCCTTGATGAATCTCCAGTACTGGATATCAAACCATTTCTACCGGAACTGGACTGTCGCTAATCATAGATTTTGTAACTATTACTTAACTCTCTATTTTTTTCCCTATTAGTTCCTACTTTAGTTTTTTTTTACTCCATTAGTTTTCTTATCAATCATTTCACTAATGTACTACTTCACTTCATTCATTTTTGTTTAACTCAAATACAATTTTAAAAAACTATTTTTATAGTTAGTGATTATAAAGAAACTTACTTATGGTTTAGTGTATCAATATAACAGCGGGAGTTTTATTGGATTTTACAATTTACTTCAAATTATCATGATTAAGTAATTATCATTTATATGATGATTCACTCTTTATTTGTGAGGAGAGGGGATAATGGACTTTAAATTAGCAGCAGAGTTAACCAGTGAAATAAAAAAGGTAAAAGGAGTTATTTCTGTAATGTATCCTGGTGCTGCATCTTCTGAAACATTAAATAATTTAGATCTACTTGTGATTTATTCAGCTAAATCAGAATCTTCCTTTCAAAAGGTCAATGATCTTGCGGGGAAATTCAAAATAAAACAGATCACCCTGGATGAGTTAGGGAATAACCATGAGTTTAAGGCAGCAATGAGTGGGGAAGGAGTTCTCCTGCATGGTAAGGCTGTGAATATAACTGCAGAAGACCTGCAGTTAAAATCGCGTATTATTTTGACTTATGACACCACTCAGATGAATCAGAATGATAGGAATAAACTTAACCGGGCCCTTTATGGTGGTATATCCACTTACAAGAAGGATGGGGAGAGAATTGTCAAGGAGTACCCGGGTATAATCAGTAAAATAAATGCACAGAAATTAGGTAAAGGAGTTCTGATGGTGGATCGTTTCAATTCATCCCTCATAATCCAAACCTTAAAGACATTTAAAGCCCAATGGAAAGAAATACCGGTTTGGACTTATTAAAAATCGTTGTGATTAAATTTTTTATGATTTCAATCGTATTAATGGTTTGAGAAAATTATATTGAAGTAAAATTCTGTTATTGCTATAAAACTGCCTGGCTGTGGGTGATTTCAACCGGAATGGGGGTGGATATGTGAAAAAAACCTTAAAAGAGATATTTAAAGGGAATTCAAACATTAATTTAGATGAAAGTACGGTTATATCTATTTTAAATGATGAAAACGTGATTATAAGTCCAGATACTCAACGGGAAATTAGGATTCCTCCGGGGCAACACGAAGATAAAGGTTGGCCTGTCTTGCATGCTGGAAGAGTTGCCAAAATCAATCCATCAAAATGGAAACTTAAAATATGGGGGCTGGTTAGAGATGAGATTGAACTGGATTACACGGATTTCATGTCACTTCCACAGGTTAAAGTCTTCTCAGACATACACTGTGTCACTACCTGGTCCAGGTTAAACAATTTATGGGAAGGGGTGAGCACATCCGCAATTAAAAAACTGGTGGAAATACTCCCTGAAGCCAGATACGTCATGGTACATGCCCATAAAAATTTCACCACCAACCTCTCCCTGAATGATTTTTTCGCTAGTGACGTGCTTCTGGCCACTCAACACAATGGAACTACCATAAACTCCAAACATGGAGGGCCGGTGAGGTTAGTGGTACCCCGCATGTATTTCTGGAAAAGCGCTAAATGGGTCACTGGACTGGAATTCATGGCAGAAGATAAAAGAGGTTTCTGGGAATCGGCTGGTTATCATAATCACGGCGACCCCTGGACTGAAGAGCGCTACAGCTGGCAGGAAACCGACCCTGGGATATGATTGTAACCCGAAAATGGTGCCTAGGAATATAATTGTAATCATGGAATAGTAACCTTGGATAAATGTAAATCTTGGAATAGTGACCTCTGAGTATAATTGTAATTATGGAATAGTGACCTCTGAGTATAATTGTAATTATGGAATAGTGACCTCTGAGTATAATTGTAATTATGGAATAGTGACCTCTGAATATAATTTTAACCCGGGAATAGTGCCTGAGAATATAATTGTAACTCCAGAAAGGAATATAATTGTAAGAAAGAAACAAGAGGTTTATCAGATGAAAGTTTTATTTGTAGAACCACCCAAAGTATTCTGGTTTGTAATGGGAGAATACATGCCCCCACCACTGGGAATACTTCAGTTAGCATCATACTTGGAGTCTAAAAATGATACATGGGACATTGAAGTGGTTGATTGCCAGGCCGAGGGATTTGGATGGACGAAACTGCAGCGGCACCTGGAACAGGCTGAAGCAGAAGTGGTGGTCGTCAGTGCCCTTGCAACCTGTAACACTTTCACCATCTTAAGAACACTGGAAATAGCTAAAAAAGTAAATCCTAATGTTAAAACAGTGGTTGGTGGTCAGCATTTCACTGCACTGGCAGATGAGAGTCTTAAAACCTATCCCGAAATTGATTTTGTGGTGCGTGGTGAGGGAGAAGTCACCCTCTTTGAACTGGTAAAAAGTCTGGATGATGATCAGTCAATCCTTGATGTTAAGGGGCTTTCCTGGAGGAATGGTTCAAAAATCATTCATAATCCACCCCGTCCATTCATCCGTAACCTGGATGACCTTCCATTTCCTGGTTACCATTTTGTTCACCAGCATATGAAGAAGTACAACTTCAAAATGATGGCCTATTCCGGTGCAGGATACGCCCTGGTGGAAGCATCCAGAGGATGCGCCTATAAATGTACCTTCTGCTCCCAGTGGCAGCACTGGGGAGGTAAATGGAGACCAAAATCCCCGGGTAGAATTGCCGATGAAATGGAACACATCTACAATGAATACGGTATCACTTTCCTGTGGTTAACCGATGATAAATTCGGTCTGGGCAAAAGAACCAGTGCCCTGTGCGATGAATTAATCAACAGGGGACTTTCTGATGACTTGACCTGGTTCATGCAGGCTCGAAGTGATGATATCATAAAAAATAAAGATAACCTGCCTAAAATGAGAAAAGCTGGTAATTATTGGATAATGGCTGGTCTGGAGCGACATGATAATCAGGTACTGCAGGATTATAATAAAGGGATTAAATCCAGTGATGCCAAGCTTTCCATGGATCTCTTAAAGGAAAATGACATTTTTTCCCAGGCAACACTCATCACCGGTGACCGGAATGACTCCCATGAATCAATCCAGGGGTTACGGGATTTTGTTAACTACGTGGATCCGGATTTAGCAATTTTCATGATCCTGACTCCATTCCCTGGAACCGAGCTTTATGAAACTGCCAGAAAGCAGGGATGGTTGGAGGATGATAACTGGGCCAACTACGACATGGTGCATGCAGTGATGCCCACCGAACATTTATCCCGGGATGAGGTCCAGGAAGAGCTCTACCAGTGCTACCGCAGTTTCTATGGTAGCATGAGGCGAAGAATTACAGGTGTGTTTTCACGGAATAAATTCAAAAGACAAACTTACCGTTACATGGCAGGCCAGGGCCTCCTGCAAGCATTGAGGGATCTTTATTGATATCTAAAATCCCGTTAAGTAAAAAGATATCCAGAATCCAATTCAGGGAAAATAATTATAGCGCTCAAAACATTTTCCTTATTCTGGTTTCATTTTCAGGACTTTTTTTCCTGGTAGCGATGTACTTATGGTCTCCTCAATCAACAACACCTCAATCAACAACGCATTACTCCCTTCAAGGAGCAATTACTCTATTAATATTCATTGTGATCTGTATTTTAGGGATATTAGCCGCCCTGTACCCATCAAAATGTAAAACATTACTGAAATTTCAAAATGATTCAAATCAAAAAACAATAAATCAGGGTAATATACAATCTAAGCAAAAAACCGTAAACCAGGGTAATATACAATTTGCAGGCCACCATCCAGATTGTGGTAAGTTTTCTTCGCACACATTAACCATCAATGGCAAAAAATATTGCCCTGGATGTTTCGGTCTTTCTGTGGGTGCATCAATTGCTATTATAGGGATAGTGATTTACTTTTTTGTTGGATATCATTTCATGGGATATCCTTTAATCTATGGGGAATTATTATTCTGGATTGGAGTCTGCACTGTATTTTTAGCACTGTTACTTATTGTATTCTTTAAAGTAGGGAAAAAGTTGAAATTTATTTCCAATATGGGACTGGTTACCGGATCATTCCTGGTACTGCTGGGACTGGATGGTGTTAAAGGAAATTTTATAACGGAATTATATTTCCTAATACTGGTCATTTTTTGGATTTTAACCAGAATAGCGGTTTCTGAAACCAGTCATGAACTAATATGTCATAATTGCCTGAAAAAATCGGTCTGTGTCTACGAATAATCCTTCTTGAATTTGTATTTAATTATAACACATTACTGTAACACCATTGTTGTTGAGGTATAAATCACCAGATAAATCTTTAATTGCACGCCAGATGAATCCTTGACTGTTAATATTCAAACGATAATTATTTCTGTTGTATCAAGATAAATGATTTATATAAATTCATAAATATTTACCAAACATACCTTCTTATAGTTGATAATTTTAAAAGGAGTGTCTTAAATGGGTTATTTAATCTGTGATAAATGTGGGGGTTATTATGAACTTCAACCTGGAGAAAAACCAGAGGATTTCAGCGATGAATGTGAATGTGGTGGAAAATTAATTTATTCAGATACTTATGATGTTACTAGCGGAAATGAAGATGATAATGTAGATAATGAGGATGTTAGTGGGGTAAGTAATGAGGATGTTAATGAGGATAGTGAGGTAGTTAGTGAGGATGTTTATGGGGATAGTGAGGTAAGTAGTGAAGAAGTTTATGAGGATGTAGAGGGTAGTGAAGAGGTTTATACTGAACGAATTGATTTTGATGAAAAAAATAATGAGGATAAAAACATTATTGATGACTCTTCTGGAGAAGAACTTCTAATTGATAATGAAAGTCAACCCCTTGAAGATTATAAAAATTCATTAATGGATAAATCCTATGTAAAACAAATTAAACTCGCTACCCAAGTGCAGGAAATATTGGATATTAAAGGACATTATGTAATTAAAGGAAATGGAAACTTAAAATTTATTAAAATCCTCAATGAAGGAATAGAGACCGATAATGGTCAATTAATTAGATTTGAGGATATTACGGATATAGAATATATGGAAAATGACAACAGTAAACCGAAAATCAGTTCAGGAAAATCACGTATTGATAATTTGATTTCGACTGGTTATCAGATATTTGCACCAGGAAAGGTGACGTTAAAAATCATATCAAATAAAGGTGAAATTGAATTAAAAGAAGTTAAACTAAATGATGCAAAAAGATGTGTCAGTTTCCTAAAAAAGAAGGTTAAATAAAGATAACTAACAGATATTAATAAGTTTAGATTAACTGGTTAAATGATGGGTGATCGAAGTGGTTTCTAACGAAGAAATAAAAAGAAAACTGGCTGAAAAGCGGAATCCTAGTAGAAAAACCCCACTAGAAGGGGGGACTGTTCCCAGTGATGAACTAAAGGAAAAGTTCAGGGAGAAAAGGAATAAGGAAAAAGAAAATCCTGGTTATTTAGTCTGTGATACATGTGGGGGTTACTACGAATTACAACCAGGGGAGTCACCAGATGATTTTAGTGATGAGTGTGAATGTGGTGGCAAGTTGAAACACTCAAAAACTGCAAACCTGAATTAAAAGCATAAAAATAATCCTTTAAATTAATCTTTTCAATTAATCCTTTAAAATTATCCTTTAAATTAATCTTTCCAATTAATCCTTAAAATATCCGTTAAATTAATCTTTTCAAAATTAATCTTTGATAATTCTTAAAGAGATTCTTAAATTTTTTTGATACATTAATTTTTATTTCTATTTTTATTCAAAAAGAACTATTAAAAAAAGGATTCCTAAAAAAAAGTTGAAAATAAAAGGAAACATTTTACAGTTAATTCCTTTTACGTGAACCGTAAATTGCACCTACTACTATCAAGAGACCTACAATAATGATAATTGCAGGCCAGATATAACTCCACATGTCCTGGAATCCAGTAAATGAGGCCACACCTATTAAAATTAGTATAATTCCACCTATAAGTGGTCCAATTATATTACCGTGGGGAAGTCCGAAACATTCATTCCTCTGACGGTAGTATCGATCATCACGGTGGTGATGGTGGTGCCTTCCCTCGTAATCATCCCTAACATCTTTAAGTGGTTCTCCACATTTAGAACAAAATTCAGCATCATCATCATTTTTAGTACCACAATTATGACAGTAAACCATGTAAATCACCTCATATTATCTATATCTTACTTTCTGTAACTAGTGGTTTAAAATATTTCCCTTTAATGCCCCCTTTCCCGTAATCCATTTTTACCATCTATTTCAGGTTATCATTTTAATTGCTCTAGAGGAATCATACGAACTTAAAAAGCAACTATAGCCAATATAAACCTTCAATCATCAATTATCCACTTTAAATGTCCTAAGACGGTTCATGGCTGCAGCAATCTCATACCGACGCGGTCTTGAAATGTTATGTGGTTTATTTCTACCACTTGGGGCTAAAAAATCTAGCCCTTCAGTGTTGATGCGGTTTTCAAGATAATCAAGAACATCACCCATGTTAAAATCCCCTATTTTAGAATTAGCCTTACGTGAATTTCTATTAACCTTACGTGAATGTCCATCAGAATTACGGGTAAAATTTTCATGGAACTGGTAAAGAGCGTAACTGATGGCCCTGGTCTGGCTGGATTCAACCAACTGCTCGATCTGGGAAAGATCAATGGTTAAGGGTCCCATAATCAAATTGGAAACACCCCTACTGTCCAGTTTCAAACGTTTTCCTTTGTAAGGTTTGATGGATTCAGGATGAGGATAACGTTGCCGGTAACCGAATTTTCCCTTTGATTCTGTTCTCCGTTTGAGGGGCATTTCTTCAGCAATCTTCCGGGCCTCCAGGGTGACATTATGTGGCTGGTAATGGTCCATCATAACTACTGTATCTGCCTTCTGGAAGTAATCACCGGATCCGCCCATTACCCGTATGGAAGAAACTCCGTGATCTCTATAAAGCTCACCAACCCGATCAATGAATGGAGTGATGGGCTCTTTATCTGAGCTCACCAGACGCTGCATTCTCTCATCACGTATCATAAAATTAGTTGCTGATGTATCTTCATCAAATAAAAGTAGTTTGGAACTTGCTTCCAGTGATTCAATTATGTTGGCAGCCTGTGAGGTAGAACCCGAAGCATTTTCTGTGGAAAAATTGGTGGTATCCCCAATACCGGGAGGGTGATGGATGAAACTATTAACATCAACTTTTTCAACCCTCCGCCCATCCTCTGCCCGGATCTTAACTGCATCTTCCCTGGTGATTACCATTTCTCTGCCATCTCCCGGGAGATGGTTATACACTCCCAGTTCCATAGCTCTAAGCAGTGTGGACTTTCCATGGTAACCTCCACCCACAATAAGAGTCACACCCTCCGGAATGCCTATACCGGAAATAACACCTTGGTGAGTTTCCAGAGTTACCTGGAGAGAGGATGGTGATTTAAAAGCCACAGCATTCTGGAGTGGTTTATCTGATACCCCACTTTCACGGGGAAGAATAGCACCATCTGCAATGAAAGACACTAATTCTCTTTCTTTAAGCTGGTTACGTAAGTATTTTGCATCTTCAAAGCACTGGATATGCTTGGTTAATTCATCTGTATGTAGATTTTCGTAAAAACAGGAATAAGAAACAATTTCAGGTAAGATCTTCATCAATATCCTTTGAGCTTCACGCCCCAGTATTCTCCGGCCCCTGGCAGGTAAACCTAATTGAAAACGTATCTCCAACCTGTCTGAACTGATATTCACACTGCTACGCTCGAGTATCTCCTGATTCCCATTATCTATGTGTATAATTCCACTTTTTCCACTTCCGTGACTGTTGCCTGCGAACTTTCCAATACCTCTTCTGAAGGCCCTTGAAATGTAATCCTCCAGTGCAATCTTACGTGTACTGTTTTGGTAAAGTTCTGCCGGGAATGAATGCTCATAAACTTCCACCCTTAAGAGTGAAGGACTGGCAAAGGGATCCCTCTGCACATGATGAATTATAAGTGAAAAGAGATTAAAATCATAACTACCCTTTAAATCAAGATAGGCTTTGTAGCCCCTTCCATCAATTCGATTTAAAATGGAGATTATTTTTTCTTTCTTATCCATGGTATTACTCTTTGATAAATTTATATTTGGATATATGGTTATTTCTCATGCAATCCTTTTAACTTTTATAGAATCCTTTTTAAATATCCTGTTTAAAATGTATAGTAATGACTAAATTACAATTTAGTCTGATTAAACTTATAATCAAACAATGTTTCATATGGAGTTAAAAACCAATGTCCAAACTCACATTCACCGACAGGATACATAAGATCAGGAATTACCTGACTGGGGATGAAGAAGTTCCCATAATGTACATACACGCGCTCATGGCTATTGTTGGTAGTGTCAGTGTTCTTTTGATCCTGGAATTTAAGGAATTACCAATGTCCTCTGTGCAGCACAGCCTCCTGGTCCTGGTGGAAAAAGCATGTGTGATAGTGGTTATTGCCTATGTGGTAAGCCGTTTAAACGTTTTCACCGAGGTTCTTGAAGGAAAGTTCACCATTAAAAACCAGGCAATTCTTATCCTCATTTTTGGGGCAATATCCATCTTTGGAACCTATTCTGGAGTGGAGGTTTTCGGGGCCATGGCCAATGTACGGGACCTGGGACCCATGGTGGCAGGCCTCATAGGAGGCCCTATTGTGGGATTGGGTGCAGGTTTAATTGGTGGATTGTACCGTTTGAGTTTGGGTGGTTTCACAGCAGTACCCTGTGCCATTGCCACCATACTGGCAGGACTATTCGCTGGTTTAATATTCCTCATTAACAAACGCCGCTTTGTGGGGATATTCTGGGCAGTGGTTTTTGCGGTTTTAATGGAATCACTGCACCTTCTCATTAACCTGGCCATTGCCAAACCATATTACATGGCACTGGCAGTGGTGGAGGAGCTCACCATACCAATCATTGTCTCCAATGCACTGGGAATGTTCATATTTGCATTTATTATCTCCAATCTCCTCCGGGAAAGGGAAACAATAAAGGAGAGGGACCTTTATTTTGATGAACTGGAACGTAAAAAACATGAGCTGAAGGTGGCCAGTAAAATCCAGAAGAGCTTCCTCACTGAAGACTTACCCTCCATCCCAGGTTTTAGTGTTGCGGCCTTGAACATCCCTGCACGTGAGGTTGGGGGTGATTTTTATGATTTTGTATCCATATCGCCCGAAAGAACTGGTATTGTTATTGCGGATGTTACCGGGGACAGTTTCCCAGCTTCACTGCTCATGGCACTTTCCAGAACCATAATCCGGGGAGAAGCAAAAAATCAGAACCCTCCAACGCTTTTAAAATATTTAAACAACCTGATTGCAGTTGATATTGGTCCTGAAATTTTCATTACTATATTATACGGTGAATTAAACATTAAAAACCGTTGTTTCACCTATGTTAACGCAGCCCACAGTCCTCCATTGATTTTCAGGAATAAAACACAGGAAATAGGAGAACTTGCCAAGGGAAATAAATCCCTGGGTCGATTGGGAAATATTGAGCTAGAACAACACCAAGTAAAGATTGATAATGGTGACCTACTCTTATTCTATACTGATGGTGTTATCAAAGCTTTGAAAACACCGGATTCTTCGGGAAAAGATGTTTTAAAACAGGTTATAATCCAAAATCATGACCTTTCAGCATCAAAGATTTTAGAAGAGATAAAATCAAAAACCATTTCTCCAGAAGTAAATCCTGATGATCTGGTGTTAGCGATTTTAAGGGCAGATTGATTTAAATGTAAATCCGTACACGTAGCGGTCTAACTTTTTTTATAATTTAAACCCTACTTTCCTTTTAATAAGTTCTTTTCTCTTACGTAGATTATCACTGGAATTTCACTTATAGCAGGCTCTCTAGAAGGATTTTGACTCCAATTCCAATTAAAATCATTCCCCCAAGAATCTCAATTTTACTTCCAAAAAGGTGTCCTGCTTTTTTCCCAAGGTAAACTCCAATAAATGATAATATGAAAGTTACCAGCCCGATAATCAGTATGGGTAGGAGAATGGGAGTGTTTAAAAATGCAAAGGTTACACCCACTGCAAAGGCATCAATACTGGTGGCAACCGACAGAATTAAAATATCCTTCAGGGAGAAGACCTTACAGACATCCTCATCTTCATCCTCTTCACGTATTCCCTCGTAGATCATCTTGCCCCCAATTAAGGCAAGTAAGATGAATGCAATCCATGGTGCCCAGAGTTCAACCAGGGCTGCTAACTGTTCACCAGCTAGCCAACCAGCTACAGGCATCAAAGCCTGGAATACACCGAAAAATACGGCAATGGTAAGCGCATACTTCAGGTTACATTTAAGAAGCATTCCCCTGGTGATGGATACACTGAAGGCATCCATGGCCAGACCAACTGCCAAGAAAAACATAGAAAAAATATCCATATCTAATTCCTGTGCACACACCACTTATATGGTTATGGTTCATAAAAACAGGTTAAAAATTCTCAAATGGTTGATATTTAAAGGTTAAATAATTCCCAAATAAGTCCATGGAGAATTTAATGGAAAAAAAGATTAACCATCAGGAAGACTATCTTAATCCATACACATTTCAACCTAGATTAGCTTATTTAAGATTTTTTTTTAATATATACAAACGATTTCTTGGTGATTTTAATTGGATCCTAAAGATAATCAGCAGAAAGAAGATGAAAAAGAGAATCAAAATGAGAAAATTGCCCTTTTGAAGAAGGGTAATGAACTTTTCCGCCAGGGAAGTTATAAAGCTGCTCTTTTATACTTTGATGATGCCCTGGTAGTGGACCCTGATAATGGTAAAATATGGGACATTCGTGGGGTTGCACTTTCCCGTATTGGACTTCAGGATGAAGCACAGGAATCCTTTGAGGTGGCTCTTGATCTTGAACCGGATAATGCTCAAGTCTGGTCTAATCTGGGAGTTTTATACGCATCCCGTGCCCGGTTTGATGAGGCCATAAATTCTTTTGACCACTCTCTGGAACTGGAAAAAGATAATGACGGGGTCTGGAATAATCGGGGGTCTGCTCTTTTTGGTTTAAAAAAATACAAAGAGGCTCTTGAATCTTTCACAAGGGCCACAGAACTTAATCCCGATAATGCTCAGGCATGGGCGGGTAAAGGTTCTGCCCACAACTTCCTGGATGATTACCCGGAGGCAATAGAGTCACTGGAACGCTTTGTACAACTAGCATCTTCCACCTTTTCTCCCCAGGTCGAAGAAGCATGGGCGTTGATTTTTGAGTTGAAGATGAAAGTTGCTGAGAATAGGGATACAGAATAGTATTCTTATTAATAATGTTAATACGATTGGATAAATAGAAACTTCCAGAGAATAAGGGGGTTTGTAGGGGGGAAAAAATGGCTTATCTCTGGAAGCACGTTTCTGGTTCCAACCAAAAATAGAGTTGAAGGTTAGGTTGAAACCTATGGGGTTTGGTGTTTACTACAGACTTATTCCATAAGTCATACATAAATTCCAAAATTATTTGAAAGTCATGTGTAGTGCCCACACAAACCACTATACTGATTTACTCCTATATAAGCTTTTCGCTTATAATTAATTAAATTTTTTATATTAATACAACAAAATAACTTTTTAGACTTTTTTTGTACTTTATTGATTATTAGCGCCTAAGGTTTTAATTCTGGTTGAAAAAGTAATATTTAAATTGAATCTTTGACAATATTATATAAAAACATTACAATTTATTATGTTAACACATCAAGAGGGGAGAAAATGGAAACAGATATGCAGGGTGAACTAGCCAAACTAACCACTAAAGTGAATGAAAAACTTGATAAAGTACAAACCGAAGAAGCTACAAAAACAGCTTTTATCCTACCTTTTATGAGGTTGGTATTAGGTTATGACCATACGGATCCTGAAGAGGTTGTTCCGGAATTTACTGCTGATGTAGGGATAAAAAAAGGGGAAAAGGTTGATTATGCTATTATGTTTGATGATAAACCGGTTATGTTATTTGAATGTAAAACTGCACAATGCAACCTTGATAAGGAGCATGCTTCTCAGTTATATAGGTATTTTACTGCTACCGAAGCTAAATTTGGAATTTTAACTAATGGAATTATTTACCGGTTTTTTACAGATATTGATGAACCAAACCGGATGGACAAAAAACCGTTCTTTGATATTGACTTAAGGAACATCAAGGACTCTGATATAAAAGAACTTCAACAATTCACTAAAGCTAGTTTCGACATGGAAAATATATTTGAATCGGCTAGTGAGCTTAAATATAAAGGAGAAATCAAAAAAATAATGGCACAACAACTTAACGAACCCTCAGATGAATTTGTAAAGTTTTTTGCTAAACAAGTATATTCGGGTATTCTCACTAAAAATGTAAAAGAACAGTTCACACAAATTACCAAATCCGCTATTAAACAATTTATAAATGAAAGAGTTGAAGAAAGATTAAAAACAGCTCTAGATGCATCTGAAGGTGAACCAGAACAAAATAAACCTAAAATCGAATTTAAGGCACCAAAAGACGCAATTGTCACTACCGAAGAAGAATGGGATGGATATTATATTGTAAGATCTATTCTTAGTGAGATAGTTGACCCTGAAAGGGTTACTATTAGAGACCGGAAGAGTTATTGCGGGGTTTTGCTCGATGATAATCAATATAAATTAGTATGTAGAATGCATTTCAATGGAAAACAAAAATACGTGGGGTTATTCGATAAAGAAGAAAAAAGAGATAGTGGGGCCAAAATAGAAGATAAAATCCCTATTGAAAACTTAAGTGAAATATACAATTATTCTGAAAGAATAAAAAACACTGCAAAAATTTATATTTAATTTTCTAAAATTTTTTATTCTTATTATTCAACAATTTTAGGAAGAACTTCCTTCAAAACTTCCATATTCTCTTTCTTTAATGGTATTACATGTCTTTCGCCATTATAATCAAATTTAAAACGAGTAATAGGTGATCCGTATTCTATATTAGATATTTCACTTAAGGGTATTTTATGATCTTACCGGTTCTATCGGTGCCCCAGAAGTTTTTCCGGTATATAATTAAATATTCACTGGTTAATTCAAGGTCAAAAGAATCATCCTCTAAAAACAGGACTATATTGGTGAGATCCCTATCGCAGACCATGCAGTTTAGAGAATCATCAGGGTTTGCAACACCACATTCTGGGCAGACTAGTGTAAAAAGAACCATTCCGGGTTCATTATCTGGAGAGGTCATAGTTTAAGTATTGTTCTTATGGAGTATAAAAAAATTATTCAAACAATTATGGTATTAAAAAAGGGGTTTATTATTTAATTACTGTTCAAATTCAATTTTCAATATTACCTAATTTATTTCAATAATTAATAGAAAAAAGATGTCCTGAAAAGGAAAAAGCGGCGGGTTTTTTCCCTCTCAGAACAGGGGTCCGTTAAGGCGGTGGATAAGGCAATATCCAGTTTTTAGTATTATTGATAAATGGTTATATTGGTCAATATTCACATTCCAGAGTAATGTTGTTCATCACCTGGCTGGATTATTGCCTCAATTATACCTTCTTTTCACAAACTGTTATAATTTTAAGCATCAATTGTGAAAATCATCACAAAAAGAGAAGTGAGGGTTATAAAATTATTAGTATATGATAAATTAGGTGCCTAATATCGTAATGTAGAACCTGGAAAAGTGAAAATCTATTTTCACCTTTTTTTTAAACGTGTTATTGGGTTTTGTCCTTTACATGATTTAATAATTTATTTTCCATATTCCTAATATTGGAAATATCTGTGGCTATACCAATCCTGCGGTAGATCTCCTTGTTTTCGTTAATAACCGGGAATGCCCTGACTTGTATCCACCTCACTTCCCCATCAGGACGTAGAACTCTGCATTCGATCTTTTCTGTGTGCTTGATTGTTCTACCGTTTTTTCCAAAAATATAAGAAATAAATTCTTCCTTATCTTCAGGGTGCATGGATTCAATCCATGATCGTGGGTTCTGGTAAAGAGTTTCTATATTTTGACCCCATATCTTCGTATAAGATGGGCTCATGTAAAGTATCTGTCCAGTGAGGGGGTCAATGATCCAGAAAACCTCTTCAATGTTCCGTGCCATTAACTGGAATATATCCTCCCTCATCTTCATTTTAAACTCATTTAATTTCCTCTGGGTTATGTCACGGATGATGAATGTGGTGTAGACATCCCCTTCTGCTTTCCAGGTGTTAAGGGACATTTCCAGTGGGAACTCACTTCCATCCTTTCTGAGACCAAATGACTCAAAAACATTCCCCACATCCCTGTCATGCTCATGAAAAAAGTCTAATTTAATCTGGAAATCTTCCATATGCCTTTCTGGGATGAGTGTGTCCAGATATTCACCCAGTATCTCTTTTTCACTGTAATCGAAGATTCTTTCCAGGCTGCTGTTGGAGAACACAATCTTTTCTTCATTATCAATAATGATAATGGCATCCACTGCGGTTTGAGCCAGGTTTCGGAACTTCTCCTCACTGGTTTTTAAAGCGTATTCCACTCTTTTCCGTTCTGTGATATCATTCAAGACATAAATTAATCCAATAACTATATTATTTTTGTTTTTAATGGCGTTGGCCTGGATATAAGCTGGGAAAATTCTCTCGGACTTATCGATCATTTCTAATTCCCCATCCCAGCTATTGCCATTCATTATAGTTTGGAATATATACCTCCCCAGTTCCTTATCTTTAAACAGTTTCACCGGGCCCATGGGTATGTTCAGTTCCTCTACTGTGTAGTCAAATAGTTTGTTAAAGGATTGATTTTGATAGAAATGGGATCCGTCAGACATTGCTATTCCAATGGAATCTCCAGTACCCTCTATTCCTGCAAGTATGCGTAATAGTTGGTTTTCGGATTTTTTACGTTCGGAAATGTCCCTGGATATGGACATGATCATTTCTGTTCCCTGTAAATTAAAAAGATGATTGCTGATCTCGGTTGTAATCAGTTCCCCATCCTTAGTAATCTGTACTGCTTCAAAGGTAGCTCTCTTATTTGAACTCAATTCTTCCATAATACCTGGCATTTTTTCCTTGGTTTCCTGGTTAATAATATCCATGGGACTCATAAGAAGAAGTTCTTCCTTGGCATATCCCAATCTCTGGCAAACCACATCGTTTACTTCACAAAAATTACCTGGTAACCCTTCATCAACGTGATGGAGAGATATTCCATCGTTGGCGTTGTGGAATACTTCCCTGAATTTTTCTTCACTTTTTTCTAGAGCGTTTTGCACTTTTTTCATTGGGGTAATATCCCGGGCAATGAGTTGTACCGCCCCTATTTCCCCATTTTTTACAGGCATGGGCTGAATATTGGTGCTGAAATAGTATTTTTTACCCTTGATGATGGTTTCACTTTCAAAAATACATCCTTCATTAGTTTCAATAACTGTTTTTATGTTTTTCATCTGGGAATCTGCGTATTTTTTGGGAAAGATTTCCCACATGGTTTTTCCCAGGAATTTTTCCTCTTCACATGAAAAGAATCGAGCTGCACTTTTATTCACCAGGAGAAATTCCCCGTGGTAGTTGATCATGGCGATTGGGTCATCAGCGTTTTCAATTAGAATACGATACTGGTCTTCGCTTTTTTTCAGCGCTCTTTCCATGTTTTTCTTATAGAAAGCACTTTCCACAGTTAATAAAAGTTCACGAGGCTTAAATGGTAGGGATAGACAGATCTCATTTTCTTTTAGATCTATCCTTTCTGCACCATTGCAATTAGAGGTAATTAAAATCAGAGGAATGGAATTAGTACTGTTTATATTATTTAACTGGTCTAAAAATGTTTTCAGGTGTATGTTTTCCTGCAATTTCTCATCCATTATGATTAAATCAACTGAATCTAAATCAAGTGATGCAGTATCCACCAGGTTTGAGGTATTGCTTTCTGAACTTACCCCTTGACCATTTTCACTGTTAGAAATCTCCCACTGGGGATTTTTCCAGTTAAATAGAGTTAATGGTTTCCAGTTACCTGAGGAAAGAATTTGATTGATTTTAAGAGCTTCAGCATCATTATCCATGGCGAGAATTATATTTGTTCTAGACATGGTAATTACCAGTTTTCATTGGTCGTACTCTAAGTTATTAATTACTAATGAGAATGAAATGGAAAATTATAATAATGAAAGCTTTTGGAATTTAGTGTAATAATTGGGAGGGTAATGGGTATCACTAATGGGGTATGTGAGTATAAATTGGAACTATAGGGACTAGTCCCAATGCTAAGATTTGTATCTTTAAGTACCAATGAAGAGTTTGAAAAACGGCTTATTTATCAAAGATACACGTAATATCCAAAGTTATTTGCGTTTTCATAGCATATTTTTTATAAATTACCCTTTTTGAGTCTGTAAATATAAACCCCGCCAAGGGAAATAACAAATAATATGAAAAGTCCAATTAGAATATAAAATATATTTGCCGATTCTAAATATACGTTGGTTCTAAATAAAAAAATATAAAGTAACATTAATCCCCATAGTGCAATTATACAAAAACAAGCCTTAAAATAATTTTTAGTAGGATAACCTTTGTTATGAGATACTCCAATTATAATCAGGAGTATCCCTGCCAATATATTAAATACGGTAGGTAACAATGCACCGTATAATACTCGTATTGATTCTATAACTGCAAGAATACAACCCATTATTATTAGTATTATTGAAACTTTTTTCATTTGACTACCTCTTAACGAAAATTTTAATTAAATTAATAAATTTACAACCACTATTAAATCACCAACAATCAATTTATCATCCTCCCAGTGCTATTCTGTTGAATTGTATGTTGTCTGTCGAGTTGCAGGTCCAAATTACGTAAGATTATTGGTCAAATCGTTGTTTGAGATTTATTCTAGATGTGTTGGAATTCCAATGTATCACCCTCTAATAAGAAATTAGATTGTATTGTCTGATTGGTAAATTAGAGCTATTGATCTAGCGAAAAATATGTAGATGTAGGGGGTTAGAATTAATGAATCAATTAATCCGAATGGAAAAGTCGGAATTAAAATTGAGAGTAAGGTAATAAGAGATCCTATTAAAAATATCAATAAATCAATTACACTTGTTAATAAGTACCAAGAATAAAATTTAATCCATCCTATATTTTTTATTTTATCAAATATTGCTTTAAATTCAAATGCATAACTCCATTTACCATCATTATTAGCCATATTAGCAATTGCTATTAGGGATATCGGGAAGAGTATTATTAAATATAAAACATACGCAAACCAAATTGTATATAAATATCCGTGATTTATTGCTGCATCCATTATAAAGATAAAAAAGTAAGGTTCGTGTGAATAAAAATTCAGTAATGATGAGTTAAATATTATTATAGGTAAAGTTGCAGGTATTGAATATATTAAGCTTACACAAGTTACTTCAAATCCATTTTTAAATAGTTTAACCCACTTATTAAATTTAGGAAGTTCTTTTTTGGTTTTTAAGGAATGTTGAATAATTTTGAAAAAATATCCAGTAATAAAACAATTGATTAATAAAGCAATAACTAAAAATTGATCAGTAAATCCATTCTGTACCTCAATTGGAAACATATTAAGTGGTATTTTATAAATTACAACTATCAATCCCAAAATAAGAATTTTCTTCCAATCCGAAAAAGGATATTTGATAGAGTCTATTATAATTTCTTTAATATTCAAAATAATCAACTTCATATAAACTGTCAGATTATCTATAACTTCTTGTGATGATTATGTACGAATGTTAATTCTTCATTTGTTAAGTTATATGTTGTAGTGAGGTTATTCCAGAATGTAGTTAATTCTGTTGAGGCTATGAATAGTAAATGTTGGTTTACATCTGTTATTGCGTTGAATGCTGATGTTGGATAATTATTTTGCCATGCGGTGTAAGCTGTGTTGTTGTAGTATTTGTCTTGAACTACTGTTCCGTCTACAATTATTGCAGTTTATCCGTAAATTCCTGTGTAAATCCCCACCCTCTTAACCAATAAAATTACTTTAAGAGCATTATTATTCCTTAAATAAATCTCTTAAGGGGTCTATTTTATTTCTTGGGTCGTTTTTTATTATCATATCTTTTGATTAACCATATAATTACCAACAAAATTACTAAAGTAACAAGTAGACCTATGAATAATTGAGTTGTTGAACTGGTAGTAGTTACAGTTGTAACTGTTGATGTTTTCATGATTTTTCATCTCTATGAACATTTTATTTTATAATATGGGATATAATCAGTCATTACTAGTTTGTTTTTGATGTTTAGCTACTACTACTGCCAAGTAGCTGCCTATAACTGCAGAAACAATGTAAATTATAAATCCAAGAGGTTGAATGATAATTGGGTTATGAGATAATAATTGTTGCATGATGATTATTATTAAGATGATTATTCCGGTGTAAATTCCATATTGTATCTTTTTTTCTTTGTCTAAAAAAGTGGATGAAAACCCACCAATCATAAAAGAAATGATTCCAACTATAATATTAATCACCCCAATGTAACGGGCATCTGGGTTAAAGCCAAGTGTAGAAGCTATCCAAATACATGAGGCTCCGATAAATGATCCTGCAAAAAGTGCAAGGAATGGATTGAATCCATTATAGTTTTTATCAGCCATTAGTCCAATCATACCACCAATTATTGCTAGTATAATGATCAAAACACCATAAATAAAACTTGTAAAAGCATCGGCAGAAACATGAAGTTCGAGTATAATTACAATTAGCATTATAACTATTCCTTCATATAAAGCATATTGAATCTTCTTCTTTTTAGCAAAATAAACAGCAATAAAACCCCCAAATATGTATGAAAAGATTAATAGAGCTAAATCAAGCCTACCATAATCAGACAAAAGTAGACTAATAAAAAACAAAGTAAAACTAATGATTACTCCTGAACATATAGATACAACTGGATGAAATTTCATTTTAACCTTCTTGAAATTAGGAATATTGATAACTAACTTGTTAAGCTCTCTTGTTATCAATTATTATCATTCTACTTCAATGGGAAATCCGAACCTGGAAATGGTCCATGGAACTAAAATTTTCCCCTTTTCCCCTTTTTATCCTCTTACAAACTAATGCAAATCGTTTAATTAAAGAAGTATTAATAAATATTGATCATAATTTATTTATTGCATCTTTAAATAATATAGTAAATTAATATATCTGTTCCAATATTATTAGAAATATAAGTGAATTAATCGATAAATCTCTATAATAATTCTATAAATATTTTTATATCATAATTAGCTATTTTTAAACGTTTTTTAAATAAAATTAAAATTATATGGTTGTAATTGTCATTAATTATTGGATTATACTGTGTTTCAAGTAAACTATAATTTTCAATTCGAAAAAACATCTCAATTTTTTTATATTACATTTTTTTACACACATTAATGATTAGAGCAGGTTTTTGGGATATAAATTTAATTTAGCTCTTTGATAAAGCTAATTATGGAGCAACATAAGGGGCATAATAATTCATCCTTTTTTTTTGAAAATGCATTGCTGTTCATCACCACGCTTGAAAATTAGAGTAATATGGGCCCTGAGCCGGTGGGCACGTTGAATTATGTAAGTGGGGTTTTAATTGTGAGATTAGCCCCTGTACAGAAAGGTTCGCTTGAGTCATAGACATTTAATGATCATGGTATTTTCATGATTTGAAGTTGTGTATAGTGAACTTCGTAATAGTTCCGTTTAACGAAGTAAAATTATGCTATTTTATTGGATTTTTATTAATATTCGATTTTGTATATCCATATCACAAAAAAGTAGAAATGCTTCTATTTTGATGACTTGGGCTATATTAGTTGATTATTTTACACGGGTTTCAACATTTTTCATGAAATTGGGATTTATGGTAAAATTTTCACTGCTAAACCCAGTTGAATTATTCATTGAATAAGGAAAATTTAATTAAAAAAAGATTTGATTATAATCTTAATAAAACTCAATTAAACTATCAAACATTAATAACCCAATAAATATTACCTATCTCGCTTTTTATATTCCTGGTAACTATCCGGGAATCGTCCCAGGGCATGATCCCTCAAGCCACGTCTTTCGAGATCTGTTATGACCTTAGCTCGCAATTCAAGCTCTTCATTTGCATCATCCAAGTGTTCCTTGGTTATAAACAGTCGATGTTCTGTTTTATGATGTTTCCGCTGGAGGTCCATGTAATTATTCAGTTTCAAATCCAGTTCTTTAAGCTCGAAATATTTTATCTGCTTTTTGAGCAGTTTTTTCTCTTCAATCACATCCAGTATGATTTCCTGGTTGTTGGTCACCTTTTCCTTTAAGAATACTATTTCCGATTCTTTTTTAGCTAATTCCATTTCCAGCTCTTTAATTCGAACTTTATCATTGGATGATACTTTTTTCCCTTTAAGATCATCATTGGGATTTTTAGTTAAAGATAATGCTTCAGGGGATGGTTCGTTTTTTGCATTTTCCTTTTTCTGGATAGGATTGTCTTTCATGTAAGTCTCCTACTAAGATTTTAATGAGTTGTTTAGTATAAATTGCCCACGTCTTTGTATAACCATGTCTTTTTGTATAATGTATTGTAAGCACGATTATATGAAATAGCACATCTTTTCCATCAAGTTATACTGATAATCTTGTTGTATTAATACCACAAAATATATTATTTCAAGCTTTCACTTAGAAAAAATTATTTACTAGTAACCCTGGTTAATTAAACTTCAATATTTGGAATATTTTTTAAGATGATCATCAATTTACTATTTGTACTGATTTTTAAAAACCTTACAACTAAAAGTATAAATGTTAAATTATTATATTATTATAAAATTATATTCATTAATTATCATGTAGAGGGCTTAGATCATGAATACAAATAACCAAAAAGCAATCGTCTTTTTATTATCCTTTATTTTCGTATTATCTACCTTTTCAGGGGCAGTATCAGCTACAATAGGTGGTACTAATTCTGGAAGTGATGTTTTCGCTTTTATAAATGATACTTCGCTAAATTATACTACATTCCATAATAATTCTACTTACATTCATTCGGAAAAATTTACAAAAAAGACACTACCAGACAACCTTGCTTCAGAACCCACAGATCAGCAATTTAAGAAACAGAAAGAAGGCCTCGAAAATTTGCGAACAATTAGCACTAAAGGTCTTCCTCCTAAAAGACCTGGTGAACTAGTGGCAATAAATATAGAAAGAATGCACTCTATGATTAATACCGCTAAAACCAAGATAACTCGTATTTCATCTTCATTCTATAAAAAAATCCTCAAGTAGTTAAAATATAATTATTTTTTTTTTAATTTTTATGGATTTAATTAAGTTTATGACCCTGAAAACCTATAATCTATACTCAATGAATTATGGAAACACTCCACTAAATTAGATTGTGGAAAACTCATAATTGGAGGTAAAAACATGCCAGTCATAACCATAGATGCTCCTCCCATGAACAAGGAGCAGAAAAGGGAATTAGTAAGTTCATTTGCCAGAACTGCCAGTAAAGTATTAAACCTTCCAGTTTCGGCCATGGTGATCATAATCAGGGAAGTAGAATCGGAAAATGTGGGGACAGGAGACATCCTGCTCTGTGATCGTGAACCCTAAATGAATCCTACATCCCGTGGGAATTTACAAAAAAAATCTATCCTCATTTCAGATAGACATTTAAATTTGGCGTAAAAATCCAATTTAATATATAAAAAAATTAATATTGGCGATAAAAATGTCCCTTAACCCTTCTCCAGAATCTGGAAATACTCAAAACCATCTTAAAGATGAAAAAAGCCCTTATCTCCTTCAGCACGTAGATAACCCTGTAGATTGGTATCCATGGGGTGATGAAGCATTTAATAAGGCTAGAAACGAAGATAAACCTATATTTTTATCAATTGGTTACTCAACCTGCCACTGGTGTCATGTCATGGCCAGGGAGTCATTCCAGGACCCTGAAATAGGAGATCTCCTAAATCAGGTCTTCGTACCAGTTAAAGTTGACCGGGAGGAAAGACCAGATATTGACAGTGTCTACATGACCGTCTGTCAGATGATCACCGGAAGTGGTGGATGGCCCCTAACCATCATCATGACCCCTGACCTAAAACCATTTTTCGCAGGAACATACTTCCCCAAAGATACAGGTCCCAGGGGAACAGGCCTCAGGGACCTTATCCTAAATGTCAAGGATTTATGGGACAACAAAAGGGATGATCTAATTAAATCAGCCGAAGAACTGACCCAGTCACTACAACAGATATCTCAGGGTCCCCAATCTCAAAGTTCACCAGAGGCTTATGGATTTTCCGAAGAATCAGGGGATGAATTATTAAAACAGGCTTACCAATCACTCAGGGATAACTTCGATGATAAATACGCCGGGTTCGGGAATAATCAGAAATTCCCCACACCACACCACCTGCTTTTCCTTTTAAGGTACTGGAAACACACTGGTGAAGACGCAGCTTTAACCATGGTGGAGCGGACACTGGATACCATGAGAAAAGGGGGAATATACGACCATGTTGGCTTTGGTTTTCACCGTTACACTGTGGACCGCCAGTGGGTTGTTCCGCACTTTGAAAAGATGTTATACGACCAGGCCCTCCTGGTAATTGCATATACTGAAGCCTTCCAGGCCACCGGGAAAATCAGATATCGGGAAACAGCTGAAGAAGTTCTTGAATACATTTTAAGGGATATGAAATCACCTGAAGGTGGGTTCTATTCTGCTGAGGATGCAGACAGCGAAGGAGAAGAGGGTAAGTTCTACCTGTGGACAATAGATGAAATCATGGATCTATTAGGTTCTGATGAGGGAACCCTGTTCTCGGAGATTTACTCGGTTTCAGCGGATGGGAACTTCAAAGATGAAGCTACACGAACTAAAAATGGTAGAAACATACTACACAGGACCCAAACCTGGGATGAGCTTTCAAAAAAACTGGGAATGTCCCCTGAAGAGTTATGGTGGAAAGCAGAAGCTGCACGGGAAACATTGTTCCAGGCCCGTAAATCGCGGATACGTCCTCATAAGGATGATAAGATTCTCACTGACTGGAACGGGCTGGTCATTGTGGCATTGTCCCTGGCTGGTAAAGTATTTGCCAGGGAAGATTATTTAATTGCAGCCAGCCAAGCAGTGAACTTCATAATGACTAAACTTCACCATATGGGACGATTAAAACATCGCTGGCGTGATGGTGAAGCTGCAGTGGATGGCAATCTAGATGATTATGCCTATCTTATCTGGGGACTCCTTGAACTTTATCAGGCTACCTTCCAATCAGAATATCTTAAAACTGCCCTTAAACTCAACCAAACTCTTCTAGAAAACTTTTGGGATAATGATAATGGTGGGTTCTATTTCACCCCAGATTTCACCCAGAAAATCCTGATAAGACAGAAAGAGGCCTATGACACAGCATTACCCTCTGGAAATTCAGTGGAAATGATGAACCTGGAGAAACTTTACCAAATAACTGAAGATATTAAAATCAATGAGACTTCCCATGGATTGGAAAGATATTTCGCACCACTAATAGCTCAATCACCCGTTGCATTCACCATGTTCCTTTCTGCAATAACCCTGAAGGTAGGCTCTGCATTTCAGGTGATAATCCTTGGAGAAAAAGACAGCCCGGACACTCAGGAAATGTTAAAGGTTATCCAGAAAGAATACCTGCCCAACGTAGTTTTAATACTTAAATCCAGTGATGATACATTGATAAATCAGATTATCGGATCTCTGGAACATAAAACTATGGTTAATGGTCAGTCCACAGCATATGTATGTGGTAATGGGACTTGCCATGCTCCGGTAAGTAATTCAGGAGATTTAGTCAATCTTTTAAAATGAATAAACTCAATGAATCCATTAAAACCAAGTAATCAATTAATATTTGGGATCCATTATAACTCATTAAAATGGATTAAACTAATTGAATAATTAGAAAAATACTCAATGAGATCCTGTATTTTTTTTATTCCTGGGGCAATGGAACCAGTTTTGAATATAAAAACTTGATGTTACGGTTTAAAAGGCGGGAAAGTTCCCTTATCCTCCCAGCATCCCCTTCCAGGATAAAGAGTTCCAGGCACTGGTTTTCCTGCAGATGGCTGTGTATCTGGGTGTTGATAATATCCTCAAAATTGTGCTTGATCTGGGTGACCTTATCTTCTGATTTTTTGGGATGGATTAAAATTAGTATAGAATTAATATATCCTTCTAAATTCTTTTTTTCATCATTATCTGCAATTAAAAGTCGAGTGCTGGCTCTGAATATTTCTGAACGGCCAGAGAATCCAATATCCTCCTTAAGGGCATCAATTTCCTCTAAGAGTTTTTCATTGAGGGATACGCTAATTATGGCCATGGCCTTAATATTAATAAAATAATATAAAAACCTTGCTAATTTTTATTAAGAAAATTTATAAATATTAATAAAACTATATCTAACTACATAAATTATCCTTAAATATGAATTTATCTTAAATAAATAATGAATTCATTTACGGTGCCACCTTTATGGAAAGAAAAAAACTTCTCATTGTTTTAGGAATATTACTCCTTATTTTAATTGCATTTTCCACTTATTTCTACACTTCCACTGGAAACTCCACAGGTTCTGCAGATGGAAAGATTGGAGTTATTGTAACGGTTGGACCTCAGGAAGAGTTCGTAAAACGGGTTGGCGGGGACAGGGTTAATGTAACGGTGATGGTACCACCTGGTGCAGATCCCCATACCTATGAGCCCCTCCCTAACCAGATGAAACAGGTTCAGGACGCTAAGATATACTTCCAGGTCGGGTCCGGTATAGAATTCGAACTCACCTGGATGGACAAGCTAACCAGCATGAACAGTCAAATGAAGGTGGTTAACACCTCTGCAGGCATCCAACTAATCCCTAACACTGCAGAGCAAGAAGCAGGTAGCGATCCTCATGTATGGGTTTCACCCCGGAATGCTAAAATCATGGTGGAAAATATTTACCAGACCCTGGTGCAGGAAGATCCTCAAAATAAGGATTATTACACCAAAAACAGGGATGAATATCTAAAAGAACTGGATGATTTGGATAAAAATATAACCCAAACCATGTCTGGCAAAAACAATACAAAAATAATGGTTTACCACCCGGCCTGGGCTTACTTCTGCAAGGATTATAATCTCCAGCAGGTAGCCATTGAACAGGCAGGGAAAGAACCCACGCCTCAAAATATAGCCTTTCTGGTTGATACGGCCCGTAATGAAAGTATTAAGGTTATTTTTGTTTCTCCTGAGTTTTCCACAAGCAATGCCCAGGTAATTGCCAATGAAATCGGGGGTAAAGTAGTGGTTGTGGATCCACTAAGTCAGAACTACCTGGAAAACATGAAAAAAGTGGCAGATGCATTTGCAGCTACTTAAAATATTATAATTATTATTGATGTTGAGTTTATGTTGATAAAATGGTTCACAATGAAGGTAATGCGGTAAACTTATACAGAATGATGGTGATGTGGGCATGGTTAACAATGCGGTTGAAATAGAGAATGTATCTTTAAAGATTAATAATCAGCCAATACTCACAAATATCAATCTTAATATTGGGATGAATGACTTTTTAGCCATAATAGGCCCTAATGGTGGGGGTAAAAGTACCCTACTTAAGGTTATATTAGGACTCACAAAAGCAGATCATGGTCAAATTACAGTATTTGGAAACAAACCCGGAAATCCTCACAATCCCATTGGTTATCTTCCCCAGCATGTATCATTTGACCCTGATTTTCCAATAAATGTTTTTGACACAGTCTTATCCGGGCGTTATCATGGTTTTTTCAAGGGTTACTCTGATGAAGACCTGCAAATGGTCAAAAAAGCCCTGGAAGAAGTGGATATGCTCAAGCTGCAGCATCGTCAGATGAGTCGGCTTTCTGGAGGTCAGATGCAACGTGTTTTCATTGCCCGGGCACTGGTTAGAGAACCTAAACTACTACTTCTGGATGAACCCATGGCCAGTATCGACCCTGAAATGCAGAATTCATTTTATAAACTGTTATCCCGCCTTCGTGAAAGAATGGCCATAGTGCTGGTCAGTCACGATGTTGGGGCGGTTTCCACCCAGGTGGATAACATTGCCTGCTTAAATCAGAAACTGTACTACCATGGTCCGGTGGAAAACTCAGAAGAAGGTCTGGAAGCGGTCTATAAATGCCCAATTGATCTTATAAGTCATGGAATTCCTCACAGAGTTCTGAAGAAACATTAAACTCCTAAAAATCAATTTAATTCCAAGAAATTATCTTTAATTAAATTTTTAGGAAAATGAAAATATCTTTTTAAGTTTTAGGAAAAATAACCAATATTTACATCTGGAGAATGATTTAATTGACTGGAATATTTGAATATGCTTTCATGCAGAATGCATTCATTGCCGCAGTTCTGGTGAGCGTGGCCTGTGGATTGGTGGGGACCTACGTGGTTGTTAAGCGTATAGTCTTCATCAGTGGGGGAATATCCCACGCTGCCTTTGGGGGTATTGGATTGGGATACTTCCTGGGAGTAAACCCCATACTGGCGGCAATACCATTCAGCATAGTTTCCGCTCTTTTAATGGGACTAACCAGTAAAAAGGTTAAAATCAGTGAAGACACAGCTATTGGTATACTCTGGAGTCTGGGAATGGCTATTGGAATTATATTCATTAATTTAACTCCAGGATACGTGCCGGATCTCATGAGTTACCTTTTCGGAAGCATACTTACCGTACCAGTCAATGACCTGATAATAATGTTTATACTGGATGTTATAATCATCATCATGGTCTTTTTATTCCAGAGAGAGTTCCAGGGCATTTCCTTTGATGAGGAATTCAGTCAGGTGATGGGCATGCCCACCACTCTTATTTACCTCCTCTTATTATCCCTGGTGGCACTATCAGTGGTGGTTATGATTAAAGTGGTGGGAGTTATCCTGGTGATAGCCCTTTTAACCATTCCAGCAGCCATCGCCAAACAGTACACCTATAATTTGGGGCGGATGATGATCCTAGCGGTGATCCTGGGGATGATACTTACCACAGCTGGTCTATACATGTCCTACCTTTTCAACCTGGCTTCCGGAGCAACCATTGTCCTGGTTCTGGGATTGGGATTTTTAGTTTCATTGTTAGTCCAGAAATTTATGGAATTAAAATTAATGGGATAATCCACCAAAAAGAGTTAAATTAATACTTTATTCAATATTATATCCTCTTTATTCAGTTTTATATCCTCTTTATTCAATGTATTCCTTTTTCAATATTACATTATAATGGATTAATCAAGGATTTTCTTTTAAAAAAAATATTATAAAAGATAATCAATAGTATAATCATGAGTTTATTTGATTTAAACAGGATACTCATTTTCCTGTTAATTGTGGCATCTATTACCGGGATAGCATCAGCTGATGTTATAAATCCTGGAGAAAAGAACATACCCTTTAAGTACCAATTATCCAATATCCAAGATTACCCTGATTATGTATTTATTCTCCATGGCACGCCTAATCCATCTATGGAAGTTTTAAATTCATCTGAATTCAGTTTCTATAAATTAAGCACCTGTTCTATTTATGCAATTCCAGTCTCTGTTTTCAACCAGACGCAAGTATACCAGATGGATGATTCAGGGGTGGGTGAATTCCTCAACAATGACACCAGAGTAGCACGTTCTACTCTTAAACTGGAGGGGACCTATGGAACTGTAAAAGAAGGGGACTCACTTGAAAGTGCTCTTATAAGCCTCAACATTAAATCCATCCCGGGAAACAACCTGGACATTCAAAAAGAGAAGATCATCTACAGCTACAGTGATGGTCAGAAAGTTGAAAAACCTTTCCAGAGTCAGAACCAGACACCAGAACCCAGTATCATGGGACAATCTTGGGATTCTTACCTTTATTTCATTGTACTACCACTCATAGCACTGTTCGTGGTAGTATTCATTGTCATTAGACGCAGGTCAAATTAACCAAAACAAAATAATATTAAACCATCAATGAATTAAGCCATGGATGAATCAAACTATTGAATCAAACCATGTAAAATTAAACCTTGTATAAATTAAACCATGTACGACTTTATTTTCCTCTGGATATTAACTGTATGCATAGAATTTCTAATCATATGGTTATTCATCCGGAAAGATCCACTAAAACTCTTATTTTACTCACTTCTCATCAATTCCATCACTCTACCCCTGGCAACATACAGTTACTATTTCCTCAATTCCAGCTTTATTTTAACTGAAACAGCAGTTTTACTGGTAGAGACGGTTTTATTAAAATTATTACTGGAAATTGGTTATCCCCGAGCATTATCCATTGCACTGGTGGCTAATATAATTACAGCACTACTGGGATTTTTTATATAATTACTGGGATTATTTATATAAAAATTATAATCTTAAATACAAAAAAAGAAATTGGTGATTAACCCTTTTAAAGTGATTAACCTTTCTTAAACGATTTAACTCCCTCAGATGTGGCAACCAGTACCTGGTCAGCAATACCCGCGAATACACCATTTTCCACTACACCAGGGATACTGTTCAGTGCTACTTCCAGTTCATGGGGTTTAGGTATCTCCTTAAACTGAACATCCACCACAAAATTGTTATTGTCAGTTATCACCGGACCATCTTTCATCTGGGCCATTCTCAGGGAGGGTACACCACCTGCAGCTTTTACCCATTCAGTCACTGGACGGTAAGCTGATGGTATGACCTCCAGTGGCACTGGAAAGTCTCCGAGTTGTTTAACCTGTTTGGATTCATCGACAATGACCAGGAATTTTCCTGCTGCAGAGTCTACGATCTTCTCTAAGGTGTGAGCTGCTCCCCCACCTTTTATTAGATTTAATTCAGGATCTACTTCATCGGCACCATCCACAGCCAGATCAGGTAGGTGTTCATCAAGTGTGGTTAAAGGTATTCCACAATCTCTTGCCAGGAAAAAGGATTGATAAGAGGTTGGTATTCCCATAAGTTCAATTTCCTCTTCTTTGATCCTGTCTCCCAGTTTCTGAATAAAGTAATGAGCAGTTGATCCAGTTCCCAGACCCAGGACTTGTCCGTCAGAGACCATCATCGCTGCTTTTTGGGCAACTTCCTTTTTAGCATCATCTACTAGCTGGGCAGCTTCCCAGGCAACTTGTTTTTTCGGATGCATATATTATCTCCATTTAACATTCTTAAAATTTAATTATCAATATTTTAATTAGTGGTATAATTTTAATAATCAATTTAGTGGGTTTAATCTAAAAAATACATTAAAAATCTCAGTATAAATCTTTCTAATGGTTTTATTACTACATATTCTAATACTTAAGCATAACCACACTGAGGTTTAATCCTTTAGGACATTTTTCACCGGGTTTTCCCATTTTCTTTGCTATTTTACATTTATCTTCAGGGTAAAGTCCCTCTGGAAAGCATAGTTCACGCAGTGAACAATCTTCATCACATTCTGGGGGGTTAAAGACAATATTAGAACCTTCAAAGGCACGTTTAGAATTGATAGCAGCTTTGATTACAGCATTTTCCACTTCTACTACTTTAACCTTACCACTATCATGGACCATACAGGGATGTTCTGTGTTTTTAACCTCTCTAATCTGGTACATTCTACCCTCTTCCAGGGATTCAATACAGGTTGTTTTGAAGCGGCATGCCTCACACGGTCTGGCTGCCCCATAATGCATGAATTTAAGTCCTTTTTCTGCTAAATTAGTTCCGATGAGGGTTATCATTTCTATTCTCTCCATGGAATTGAAGTTTCCCGCCCCAATAATTGGTTTAACTATTAATATTAAATTTAGTTTTTGATATTAATAGTTGGTGTAATCTCTTAAGTTAATAGTTGTAATCTTCTAATTTCGTTACCATTACTTTTAAGTTCATAACATTATTTTAGTCAATAACTCCTGTTTTACGTGCCAGTTTGATAGCTGCAGCTTCGGTGAGCCCCCTATCTCCAAGAATAGTATACCTTTCCTTGCGTATGTTATGAGCTTTTATAAGAGCTTCAATAATATATTCAGGTTCTATTCCAAGTTCTTGAGCATTTACGGGGGCTTTGATGGTTTTAAGGGTGTCTCGAATGAATTCCCAGTCTCCTCCGTGGAGGTACATCATCATAATGGTCCCTACTCCGCACTGTTCACCGTGGAGAGCGGGTTTTGGTGCTATAATGTCCAGTGCATGGCTGAATTTATGTTCAGCTCCACTGGCTGGTCTGCTGTTACCGGCAATGCTGATGGCCATTCCACTGGATATAAGTGCCTTAACCACAATGGCTGCACTTTCAATAAGGCCCTCTTTTATATGTCCCGCAGCTTTTATAGTTGTTTCAGCAGTTATAAGGGATAATGCTGATGCAGAATCACTGTAATCTTCATTTAATAACCTATGGGCTAGTTTCCAGTCTAAGACTGCAGTGTAGTTAGAAATGATATCCCCACACCCTGCTGCTAAAAGGCGAAATGGTGCCTGGCTGATGATCTGGGTGTCTGCTATAACCCCCATTGGTGGTTCAGCTGCCAGGGAAACACTTCCACTCTGGTTTTTGATGGAAGCCCGGGGAGATGAAATACCATCATGAGATGCTGCAGTTGGAACGCTCACTGAGTGGGTTCCTGATCGGGTGGATGCCATTTTAGCCACATCAATCACTTTTCCCCCACCAACTCCGAGAACAGCACTCATACTGCCCATAAGATCCTGAACTTCTTCTACTTCATCCATGGATGGTTTTTTAATGATTATGGTTTCCACTTCAAAATCATGATCTTGAAGACTGCTGATGACTGCTTCTCCGGCAATTTTCATTGTTTTGGGTCCACTGGCCACCAGTACCTTTCCACTGAGCTTTAAATCCTTACAGATGGATCCAGTTTCTTTGATCACTCCGGGTCCGCTGTGGATCTCCCGGGGTAATTTTACCCGATTAAAATCCATGTATATCTCCTTTTAAAGTATCCATTGTATTCTCCAAGAAATGAATGAAATATTATTCTAAAAATCTATGTTACTTGTTTTAGTCACCCATCTAATGATGAAATATTAAACGTTAGTCACCTATCATCTGGATGAATATTTTTTGTTTTATCACTCATCAAATGAATGAAAAATTACAGGTTTAGTCACCACAGATGAATGATACTATTCCTTTGAATTCCCTAAACTATAATATTCATATTAATCTTTAGATTAACAGATAAAATAATTTTTGATTTTATCCCCAATAATTGGAGGAGATGCTAAAATTGGATAATAAGAAAAATGATGTAATTAATGGGGTGATGATGGATAGATTAAAGATATGTTCAGGTATATGTTTTCATTTAGCAAGTATCATATTGATTCAAAACATTTATTATAGCCCAATATTAAACATTAATCGTTAACCTTAATTTTAATACTTTTGAAATTTAATATAAAGATATAAAACTGGTATAAAGATATTAGTAACTATATAAATTAAGAATAAGAAAGAATAAGAAGTCTCTCTTTTATATAATATAATTAAGAAGTGTTAAATTAACTCATAAATCATTTTATTCTATAAAAAAAATCCAATTATCCAATTAATAGTATGGTGAAGAAATGTCCGAATTCAGTGAATGGTTCCACAATATCCTGGAAGAAGCAGAGATAATCGACACACGATATCCAGTCAAGGGAATGCATGTATGGCAGCCACAGGGCTTTAAAATTAGAAAACATACCCTATCCCTTCTTAAAGAAATTTTAGATGAGGACCACGAGGAAGTCCTTTTCCCCATGCTCATACCTGAAGATGAGCTGGCTAAAGAAGCTATACATGTTAAGGGATTTGAAGAGGAAGTTTACTGGGTAACCCATGGAGGGTTAACACCACTTAACAAAAAGCTGGCTCTTAGGCCCACCAGTGAAACTGCAATGTACCCCATGTTTGCTTTATGGGTGCGCTCCCACACCGATCTTCCTATGAGATTTTACCAAGTGGTTAACACCTTCCGCTATGAAACCAAACACACCAGACCCCTCATTAGGGTCCGTGAAATAACCACCTTTAAGGAAGCTCATACCATCCATGCAGATTCTGAGGGTGCCAGTAAACAGGTGGAAAGGGCTATTGAAATATACAGCTCCTTCTTTGACCAGCTGGGAATACCCTACGTGGTCACCCGACGGCCAGAATGGGATAAGTTCCCGGGTGCTGATTACACCATGGCCTTCGACACACTCCTGCCAGATGGTAAAACCCTGCAGATTGGTACAGTCCACAACCTGGGCCAGACCTTCGCCCGTACATTTGATATTACCTACGAAACAGCAGAAGGGGAACATGAATATGTTTACCAGACCTGTTATGGATTATCTGACCGGGTAATTGCATCCCTTATTGGTATTCACGGAGATTCATCTGGACTGAACTTACCTCCAGCTGTGGCACCCTACCAGATAGTTATAGTGCCGGTACTCTTCAAGAAAACTGCCCAGGAAGTTCTGGACTTCTGCAACCAGTTAAAGGATAAAATCAAAAAAGCTGGTCTCAGGGTTCACCTGGATGATCGTGACATTCGGGCTGGTAAGAAGTACTATGGATGGGAGATGAGAGGTGTACCACTACGCCTGGAAATAGGGCCAAGGGATATCGAAAATAAGAAAATGGTGGTAGTGCGCAGGGATACCCTGGAGAAGGAAATCATTGACTGCAATGAAGAAACTCTTATCACAGATTTAAACACCATTTTAGATGATGTAACTCTGAAACTTAAAAGTAATGCCTGGGATAAATTCCAGGACAACATCCGCCCTGCAGAAACACTTGATGAAGCCAAAAACATCATAACTGATGAACAGGGCATTGTATCTTTCTTGTGGTGTGGGGATGAATCATGCGGTAAGGATATTGAAGAATACGTGAATGTTGATATTCTGGGTGTGAAGGAAGAGGCAACTGAAGGTAAATGCATA
This sequence comes from uncultured Methanobacterium sp., assembly GCF_963666025.1. Classification (NCBI taxonomy): domain Archaea; kingdom Methanobacteriati; phylum Methanobacteriota; class Methanobacteria; order Methanobacteriales; family Methanobacteriaceae; genus Methanobacterium; species uncultured Methanobacterium sp. The sequence continues at coordinate 2,846,383 of NZ_OY762552.1, forward strand.
AAATGTGGTAAAGATGCCCGGAACATGGCCCTCCTTGCTAAAACATATTAAGGCCATTCTCCCTGTACTCATTACTTCGGGAAGTCCTAATAGGAATTAATAGTCCTAAAAAGTCGATTAATAGTCTAAAATAGGAATTAATAGTTCTAAAATGTCCATTAATAATCTTAAAATGGCCTTTAATGGTCCTAAAATATCCATTTCAAAGTAATCCAAAATATCCATAAAACTTTATAAAAATTTAAGTAGAAAAATAAGATATTACAATATATTTAGCATCCTAGTGGTGTTAACGGAGATTGTATATGAACCTAAGGTTGATCTTACTGATAATGGTAGTGGTGGTGTTTGCAGCCGGATGTGGCGCCATGAGTTTCCTTTCTGGTGGTGGAACCACACTGGAACAGGCCTATGATAATAAGCAGGTTGAAATTGTTCAAATTACCGCGGCTGGAACTATTCCCCACAATGTATCTATAAAAAATAACGGTACTAAACCAGTGATGGTGGATAAAGGAACCATCCTCAAAAGTAAAGAATCACAGGATCTGGTTATCATTGATGATAATAAGATCAACCCCAACAACAATGACACTGTACAAGCCTACTGCATCGAACCCGATGAAAGAGCAGTCCCTGGAGCTACACTCAGCCCTTCAGGCACAGCATCCAGCCAGATCATGCAGATCATTGACAGTTCAAACCCTTCAGACCTTCAAAACGCTACCCAATCTCAGATGGAGATATGGATCATAGCCAGTAAAGGTAATGTTGATGTTTATAGCGGTGAATCAATGGCAGTGGTACAGGCTCAAAAAACTAAGTATTACCTGTTACAGGAAAAACTGAATACTGCTAAAGCAAGTGTGATGAGCAGATTCAACATATCTTCAGATGCAATCCAAAATATCTCCTTAACCTCAGATTCAGATAACAGTGCTAACACCTTCATCAGTAACATAAGACTATGGTTCAAGAACACTGTGGGTATATAATAATGGATTTACCTTAATGAATTTTGCATACAACCTTAAAATTGATTGATATGACTAAAACATTTGCAATAATCCCTGTTTCCAGGTTTTCTGAGGCAAAAACCCGACTATCACCTACTCTCTCACCACTAGAAAGAGAAAACCTTCTTAAAGCCATGCTCAGTGATGTTATTAGTGCCATAAGAAACAGTGTGGATGATGTGGTGGTTATAAGTTCAGATCAAGATGTACTTAATTTTGTCAACGATTTAGATGTTAACTGCCTTCCTGAGCAGGGGAAAACTGATCTAAACGGAGCACTTACTCAGGCAGTGGAATGGTGTTCCAAAAAAGCCAGGCAAGTGCTTATTGTACCCTCAGATGTTCCCCTCATACACCCGGATCAGGTACGGGAAATGGTTGAACTGTCCGATAAATGGCCAGTAGTAATTGCCCCAGCCAAGGGTGGCGGCACCAACGCACTATTATGTCCATCTCAGGGTATTCAGATGAAATTTGGTGATTGGAGTTTCTTTGAACACCTGAAAGAAGCAGAAAATTTAGGAGTACTCTGGTATATTTATGACTCTTTTTACCTTTCCCTGGATGTGAACACCGCAGAAGATCTGGGTGAAATCATGATCCATGGTTTTGGAACCCAAACCAGAAAATTCCTCAAAAGTATCGGTCTTGAGGTAATATCCAACCATGGAACTGAGCGTTTGAGGGTGGAAAGAAAATGATAGCCCTTTCTGTTGCTGGTTTTGATCCTTCAGGTGGTGCTGGGATCCTGGCTGACGCGAAAACATTCCAGGCACTGGGAGTTTACCCCACTGCAGTTATCACCGCCCTAACAGCCCAGAATGTAAAACAAGTGGGGGGAGTGGAACCGGTTGACACTGATTTTGTGGCCAAACAGATTGACCTTGTAATGGCTGAGGAAAATATACAGTACGCTAAAACCGGTATGCTCTATTCCGGAGAGATGGTGGAGATGGTGGCCAGGAAAGTCACTGAATACCAGTTAAAACTGGTAGTGGACCCGGTGCTGGTAGCTGGTTCTGGTGGGACCTTGTCCCGGGAAGATCTGGCTGATTCCATAAAAAAACACCTGTTACCCCTGGCAGTATTGACCACACCCAACATCCATGAAGCAGAAATGTTAACTGGCCTTCAAATCAAAAATGAAGAAGATGCCTGTGAAGCGGCTCGTGAAATGGCCAAGTTATGTCCGACTGTGGTTACCGGGGGACATCTTAACGGGCGAGATATTTTTTATGAAAACTCTTCAGATGAGAACTCTTTAAGGTTTATTGAGGGAGAAATCATTAAAACCAGCAATACCCATGGATCAGGATGCACCTATTCTGCAGCAATTACTGCTTACCTGGAGAGGGGACTAAACATGACCCAATCACTTAAAAAAGCATCCTATTTTACTAAAAAAGCCATAGAAAATGGTGGTCATGGTACTTTGAATCAAATGTGGATACATAATCAACCGTAAAACCCATTACTGATCATGACCATGTATTATATGTTGATAACTTACCTGATTAATGATGTTACTTTAATAAAGTAGATAACTAAAAAAAGAGGATGAAAATAGTAACTGAGGTGTGTTCATGGTTTCCAGCGAAGAGATAAGAAGAAGGTTAGAAGCTAAAAGAAGAGGCGAAACAATTTCTGAAGTAAAGAAGACACCCCCATCAGCATCGTCAAAAACTTGCCCTGAATGTCAGACACCCAACCCCGAAAGTGCTAAATTCTGTGTGGGATGCGGAGCACCACTGGCAAAGGAAGTAACCCCAACAACTCCCAGTGAAGGAAGCCCAGCTACTTCCAGTGGAGAGACTCCAATTGTTACTCCTGCAACGACAACTCCTGAAACCACCCCTGCAGATACTAATAAGCAATGTCCTTCATGTGGTCAGAAAAATAAACCAGATGCCAAGTTCTGTATCATTTGTGGACATAAATTTGAAGAAGAAGCTGCCGCAGGAAAACCCCTAAAACCATTAGTTGATGTCGTGGAAGGGGAAAAAGAAGTCTCCTCAACTGAAACTGAAACAATCGCCCCAACAAGCTCGGATGAGGCAGTTGTACTGGAACCGGTAACTGAGCAGGAACCTGTGATTGAACAAGAACCTGTAATTGAGCAAGAATCAGTTGAAACCCTTGATACTGAAACTCCAGAAAAACCACTTATCCCTGAAGTTAAGGTTCCTGAACAATTTAAACCAGGTAAAGTTAAACCAGCAGAAGAAGTAACTCCAGCAGAAGTTGATGAAGTTCAATCCAAAGAAAAAGCTGCACCTGCAGAGGAAATTCCTGAAGTTCACAAGAAAGCTGCTAAAATGGATGAAGTAGATAAAACTGCTGAATCAACTGTACCAGCTGAAGATCCAGTTCTTAAAATTAAAAAAGCCAAAGAACTTCTGGATATAGGTGCTATAACTCAGGAAGAATTTGATAAGATTAAAAACAAATATCTGGATTTGATCTAGAATTTAAACTTTCAACATTATTTTTTATATTTTTATTCATATTTTTAGGGTATTAATTTTAGATTTAAATTTTTATTTTATAGTATTTTACGTAGCTTATTGTGTGTATGTTGTGATGAATTTTTGTGTTTGGGTAATATTGTAAATAATGTATTTCCCTTTATTTTGCGAAATTCTTCTTTAAAGAGTTTTTTTTAAAGTATTTTAAATTTTAAATTTTTTTTTGTGACACGTCATTCTTAACAAGAGTTTCGTAAATTACTATAGTTCCATAATTGATCAAAATGAGGACTAATAAAAAGAAAAATAAAAAAATGGGGAAAGTTTTTATTTTTTGGATTTTTCTATCATACTTTTTATGGATTTTCGGTAGTAAGCCAATATGACCACAATCAGGAGTACTATGATGGTGATGATGCCCCAGAACTGCGAATGGTTTTTTAGTTCGTCAGTGATCAGTTCCTGGATTTTTTTTCCTATTGCACTGAGTCCGGAACCCTGTGGTGAACCCATTGAGGATGCTCCTGCTGTGGATGCTCCTGCTGTAGCTCCTATAGCCAGGGTGCCTGTTGTTGATCCACTACCTGAACTTCCGGAGGTTCCACTGGTGGTGGCAAATCCAGGACGATTGCCTGAACCGGTACCCGGTCCGTTGCCATTGATTCCAGTACCAAACTCATCACCTAATCCAGAACCCATACTACCAGCAGCATATCCTGGATCGCCATTAGGTATATCTGTTTTTGGAGACACAGGACTATCCCATGCTAAGGATGTGCTTGCTATAAAAGCCCGGGCAATAACCTCACTTGTGAGATCGGATAAAGCAAAAGTCCCAGTACCCTGTGAATCACTGAAGAGAATGGTCAGGATGGTATCACCGGATTGCATTGTCATAGTAAATGAAGGTAAACCCGTTATTAATGTGTCACCCGCATAAAACTGGACAGTGAACTTACTTGCTCCGGTTCGGGTTATTCTCATCACCATCTCAGCATCGTACATATCCACACAGTTACAACCCCAAAGTTCCCATAAATTGGTACCTTTAATGTATGTATCTCCGTTAGATAGTAATGGTGTGGCTCCGTAACGAGTTTCAGTAGGCCTATGGTCATTGAGGGCAATTATGTTCCATGTTATGGTGATTGAAGATGATCCGTTACTACCTCCTCCAAATACAATTCCATCTCCACTGTAGTAATAGTTGACTCCATCTCTCAGTTGGTTGTTAGTGATTATGTTTGCTTGTATGAGCAGATTTTCATAGGCACCATTGATCTGGATTCCATTGTTGTTGTATTGCAGGTAATTACTGAGTATCGTAACGTTTACTATGTTTCCGTTTAGTAAAATCCCATCTCGTTCATTGTAATTTACGCTGTTAGATGATATGGAAGTGTTTATGACGTTGTTGGTTAATATCCCATACCAGTTTCCTGTTATCTGGCTTTTGGTGATGAGAGTGTTGCTTGAGCCTTCGATGTAGACACCACTTCGTTTGTTACTACCAGTTTTACCATTGCCCGTGATTGTTGCAGTGTTTATGGTGGTGTTACTAGAATTATAGATTTTAAATCCATTTTCTGTGTTATCTGAACTTGTGGTGCCGGTTATGGTAGTGTTAGTGGAGTTTTCCACATCCACACCATCATTATTATTGGTGAAGGTGCTGTTTTTGATCTGAGTATTATTACTATTTGCAACTTGAATCCCAGTGTTTGAATCTGTTACTGAAATATTGATAACGTTCACATTTGAGCTTTGATTTACTCTGACTCCTATTCCATTGTCTGCAGTTATCTGGACGTTAGATATAATTACATTGTTGGTGTTGTTGATGAGTATGCCGTTGGTGGTGTTGGTGAGTATGGTGAAACCTATTATCTGTGTTCCAGTAGCCTGTGTTCCGTTTATGAGGAAGACTGCATTACCATTAGAACTGGTCACAATACGGGTTCCATTGGCACTTATCAAGGTTAATTGTTTGTTTATAACCAGTTGTAAGTTGTTGTAGTCTGTTCCTTTGAACACAACTATGTATCCTTCGGGGGTTGTCTCTATTATGTTTTGTATTTCTGTATTCATGGTAAGGATGTTGTAACTGGATGCATCTTCTACATAAACCACATGTAGTATGGTATATGTTGCGTTGGACACTGGACACCAGTTTCTTGAATTATCTACTGCTACGAATTTAAGTGTTGTTGAGTCGTAGATTGTGATTGGATCTGTGTAAACCTGCCTTGAGCTACTGGTAATGGGATCACTACCATCAGTAGTGTAGTAGATAGTTGTTTGGTTCCGGTCATCGGTAGCATTTAAGGTTATAGTCTGTGTGTTATTGTAAGTTCCACTGGGTAAACTGATATTCACTGTAGGTGCAGTGATATCCAATTCCTCGATATAAACGATTGCGGGTCTTACAATTAAACTACCATCAGTTAAGGTAGCAACTAAACCTATGGTATAGTTACCTGCTTTAGTATAGTTATGGGTAGGTTTTTGTTCAGTGCTTGTTGTTCCATCTCCGAAGTACCATTTCCAGGATGTTACTGGTGTGACTGTGGAACTACCATTGAACTGCACAGTTAAAGCTGTGCCGTTAACTCTTTCTATTGTGAAATTTACTGCTCTGTCGTTGAAGGCATAAAATGTGCCGTTTATTGTTCCAATGTACAGTGTACCGTCACTAGCTATGGCTGGAGAACCAGCAATACTGCCAGTGGAATAACTCCATTTCAGTGTTGCATTAGTTCCGTTATCAGTTAAAGCGTATAGTCCAGTGCTGCTACCAACATAGATGGTTCCATCACTGCCTATGGCTGCGGATGTTAAACCGGTTCCAACAACTTCTCCGATAGTGTAAGTCCAGAGTAGTTTTCCATTTGAGTCTATAGCGTAGAGTTTAGTGGAACCCACAGCGTAGATTGTTCCATTTGAACTGATGGCTGGGGCACCGTGCATAAATTCGTATGTTCGGTAGGTCCATTTGGTTGTTCCGTTATTGTTGATTGCGTATAGGATTCCGTCTCTAGTTCCAATGTAAAGTGCTCCATCTGGACCAATAGAAAGTGTACTGTAGTATGTCCCAGTCAACGTATAAGTCCATTTCAGTGTTCCGTCAGTATTTACTGCATAGAGAAGACGAGCATAATCTGTAATGTAGATTGTACCATCATTACCGATTACTGGTGATGATCCATAGACTTTACCAAGTGCGTAAGTCCATTTGAGTATGCCTGTGGGGTATAATGCGTATAGTATGCTGTTAGTGTCGTTGGTAGTTATAATGTAGATGGTTCCGTCGGTACTGATTACTGGTGAACAAGTACAGTAGTCTCCAGTGGTGTATTTCCAGATAAGCGTTCCATTAGAACTTATGGCATAGGTTGTACTGTTCATCCAGTTGGTTATGTAGATTGTTCCGTCACTTCCAATGGTAGGTGAACCCAGTATGTAACTACGAGTAGTCCATGTCCATAGTAGTACTCCCTTAGAATTGAAAGCGTATAATATACCATCATAGCTTGCAACGTAAATTGTACCATCTGTTCCGATGACTGCAGATCCGTAAACAGTTAAGTCACCATAGGTCCATTTTGTGGTGTTGGTTTGGGGGCCTGTGTAGTTGGATTGTCCGGTGTTGTTTGCATCGTGTTGGAAGCTTGGCCAATCAGAATTAGCAAAACCTTGTGTTCCGAAAAGATAGTTCTGCACATATAATGGACTCCAATTACCTGCAGGGTCCACTGCAACATAAATGAGTGCTGTGGTGTTTTTAAGGGTGATCGGTCCAGTGTACCTTATCCTTGTATTGCTTGTTTTGGGGTTGGTGGTGTCAGTGGTATAATAAATCACTGCAGTGAGATCATCAGCAGTTAGTGCTACTATTTGTGTGTTGTTGTAGCTGCCTCCGGGTAGGTTGGTGTTTACTGTGGGTGCGATGGTGTCCACTGTGATGGGTAATGTGACTGTACAGCCTGTGACTGTGACTCTTAGTGGGTTTGTTCCGCTGGTGCTTCCTCCGGTTAGAGTGGTGTTGACTTTTCCTCGTGTGATGGTAGTTGTGGTGTTAGTGAGTGTCCCTAGAGTGTAATTGAAGTTTACTGGTAATTCTGGGATACTGCTTGAATTGGATGTATCCTGTCCGTTGGAGTTATGGGTCATATCCACGGTGATTGTAGCATTATCGCCATTTTTCAGGAGATCATCATTAGTAGTAACATTTAGCACAATCCATGGGTTGTAAACTTCGTGTTTTGCATTTTGTGCTTCGTATATGTCTACAGTGGATGTTGCAGCCATGCCATTTTTGTAGGTGGGTTTGTTGGTTCCCCACCAGTTATTACTGGCATCCAAATTGTTTCCTGTGAATTTCAAACCGTACATTGTGTTGCAGTAGATATTGTTGAAGTGTATACTGGAACTTCCATCATCCACGTTAATTCCAATATTATTACCGGTGATTGTGTTATTCGTTATTGTGCTGCTAATTGAAGGTGCAATATAAATTCCACTTGAATTGGTTGCTCCTGTTATGATAAAACCATTTATAACAGAATTACTTCCACCGGTAATTATATTGAATACGGGATTAGATGAGTTTAATGCAGAGACTATCACTTTTCCCTGGGCAAGTATACTTACTCTTTTGTTAACTTTCACATTTTCAATGTAGGTTTCCAGGTAAGACGTGTTGCCTATCCAGATTGTATCACCATCAGCAGAATCGTTTATTGCAGCCTGAATAGTTTCATATACTTTGCCGGTTCGAGTATTAATTGGTCCTACAACTGTGAACAGATTAGCAAGGGTCTTAACTGAACTATAATAAGGTCCAGTTACAGTGAGTTTCACAGTGTAATTTCCAGGTTTGGTGTAAGTGTATATGGGGTTCTGCAGTGTACTGTCAATTTTCCCGTCGTTGTCGAAGTCCCAGGCCCAACTGGTTATTAAACCCAGGGATGTGTCATTGAACTGAACAGTTAAAGGTTCACTAGGATTGTTTATAGTTTCAGATGTGAAATTCGCTGAATTTTTGGTTATTTCAGTTTTGAAATCATCCACATATGCATTGGCACCTCTAAGCCATTTTATTGTTATATTATGGACTCCATTATAACCTGAAGTTGAGAGGGTGTACTGGATCCAAGTGTTTGAAACTGCTTTAAATGATGTGCGTTTTCCATCAATGTACACATAGAATGAATTTGTCGTGTTTTCACCATACCCCCAGAAAGAAATACTGTCAACAAGTGTCAGATCAATATTCTGCTCAATAGAATTGGTTTCTTGTGTACCTGAAGATGAAAATTGGACGCTGTTTCCGCCAGTATGAGATTGTGTGTTACTGAGAGTTGTTGTGGATCCACTAGTCCACCCATCTAGAGTTCCTGTTTCAAAACCTGAATTATTAAACCTGTTTTCGGCTGCTGAACTGTACACCCAGATGTAGTTTGTTTTGTAGATAGTGTTGTTACCTACTGCGTTGGATGCAGTGAGACTAACTGTGTAATTTCCAGGTGATGTGTAATTGTGAGTAGGATTTTGTTCAGTTGATGTCTGATTATCACCAAAATTCCATGACCAGGAAGAAGGGTTACCAGTAGATGAGTCATTAAACTGAACACTTAAATTTCCTGTTCCATTGGTTACATTACTGGTAAAGTTTGCCGATGGCACATTTGCAGCGCTTGCACATCCTACTACTGCAAAGCAGATTAGTGCAGCAAAAAGGAAAATGAGTAAAGATGTCTTTTTTATACTCATTTTCTCACTTCTTTCGGGTTAAAGCTAATCCGCCGACAAGGAGCAGTATAGCTGAGACAAGGCCGGTTAAGGGTACACCTGTGTTTTGCATTGGCACAGAATCGCCATTGCTTACGGTTGTGGTGGTTGCTGCCTTTACATTGGTTGTGCCCGTAATGTTTGAACCATTGTCTGCACTACCTTGACCGTTTTTAGTGGCTGGGATGGCATTTACTAGTATAGAGCCGATGTTGTCATTTAACACGGTACCGGATATGCTGATGTTGGGGTGTAAAGTGTAGGTTCCGGCATTTGAAACACGGAGATCCAGCCATAGCCATGGATCTCCTTCTGGTACTTCGTTGAGAGTCCAAGTTATAGTACGCGTGGCAGGGTCGTAGTTGATTGTTCCTGTGTCTTTGGTTGCACCAACGTATTCCATGCCTTCGGGTATTTGGTAGGTGAATAATACGTTTGTGGCTGTTCCGGGTCCATTGTTGCCTAATTTGAATGTGTAGGTTACAACATCTCCTACTTCTGGATTGGATTTGGAAGCTGTGACATTCACGTACACATCAGAAGGAATAATATAAGTTTCCGTCTGCACAGGAGAATGATTACCTGCAATATCAACTGCTACAAACTTCAACGTAGTCGTGCCATTGATGGTGATTGGTCCGGTGTATTTGTTGCTGTTTGTGTTGGGTGTGGTTCCGTTTGTTGTGTAGTATATGGTGGCTGTGTTGTCGTCGCTGGTTAGTGAGACTGTTTGTGTGGTGTTGTATGTTCCGGTGGTTACGTTGGCGGTTACTGTGGGGATGGTGGTGTCTATGGTGTATGTTTGGGTGTTTATGGGGCTCTGGTTTCCTGCGGGATCAATTATAACATATTTAAGTGTGGTGGTTGTGTTGATAGGGATCGGACTTGTGTATTGGTTGCTGCTGGTTGTGGGTGTGCTACCATCCAGTGTGTAATAAATTGTAGCTGTACTATCATCACTGCTTAATGAAACGCTTTGAGCCGTGTTGAAAGTTCCAGTAGTTATGTTGGCGGTTACTGTGGGGATGGTGGTGTCTATGGTGTATGTTTGGGTGTTTATGGGGCTCTGGTTTCCTGCGGGATCAATTATAACATATTTAAGTGTGGTGGTTGTGTTGATAGGGATTGGGCCTGTGTATTGGTTGCTGCTGGTTGTGGGTGTGCTACCATCCAATGTGTAGTATATTGTGGCTGTGTTGTCGTCGCTAGTTAGTGAGACTGTTTGTGTGGTGTTGTAGGTTCCTGTGGTCACATTAGCAGTTACTGTAGGGACAATAGTATCTATAGTGTATGTTTGGGTGTTTATGGGGCTCCAATTACCGTTAGTGTCTACTGCTGCGTATTTGAGAGTTTTAGTTTTATCAATGGTTATGGGATTGGTGTATTGGTTACTGGTGTTTGTGGGTGTGCTACCATCCAGTGTGTAGTATATTGTGGCTGTGTTGTCGTTGCTGGTTAGTGAGACTGTTTGTGTGTTGTTGTATGTTCCTGTGGTTAGGTTGGCGGTTACTGTGGGTGCTTTGGTGTCTGTTACTGTGATGTAATCTGTTTTGGTGACTGTTTTGGTGTCGCCATAGTTTGTGGCTATGGTTAGGGTGACTGTGTATTTGCCTGGTGTGTTGTAGGTGTGTGTGGGATTTTGTTCGTCGGATGTGTTTTCATCACCGAAATCCCAGCTCCAAAATGTTGGAATATTGCTTGAAGTGTCTGTAAACTGTACAGTTATTGAATCATTTCCACTGATCTTGTCGGTTGTGAAATCAGCCACAACATCCTGAATAGCAAACAAATTTAGGAGCACATCAGGATAATCATGTGTATATTGAGTTATGTATAAAGTGCTATTATAACCTATAACTGGTGTAGTCATACTGCTGAGGTTTATTTGCCATTTTGTGGTTCCATCTGGATTTAATGCATAAAAACCATTACCTCCACTATATCCTGTATATGTTTGAACATATATGGTGCCGTCTGCTCCGATGATTGCAGAACTTCTACTCCTAACTTCACCTATTGTTCTGTTCCATAATATATTTCCATCAGAATTTAAAGCATAAAACATGCCGTTCATTGTTCCAATGTATATAGTTCCATTGGATGCAATTGCTGGGGTCGCACTCTTGCTTGTTAAAGTTGTTTTCCATTTTATGGATCCGTCGGGGTTAACTGCGCATACAACACCATTACCTCCATATCCTCCGGAATAGATTAAGGTCCCATCAGAACTAATTGCAATACCACCTACTCCATCTAAGCCTTCTATTGTGTTTTTTGACCATTTTATTGTTCCATCAGGATACATTGCAAAATATCCGCAGTATATAGTTCCATCTGACCCAATAACTGGAGTTACTCTAGTTGAAATATTAGAAGTGTAATTCCATTTTTGTGTTCCGTCAGGGTTAAGGGCATATAACACACCACCTCCAGTTATGAAGTATATGGTTCCGTCTGCGCCGATAACCGGTGAACCATAGGTAACGGTTGTTGATCCTCCAACGTATTTCCATTTCTGGTTTCCATTTACATCAAATGCAAATAATGTGTCATCAACGGTTACATAGATGGTTTCATTATTTCCCACTGCTGGTGTTGAGTAGGTATGAAGTTTGGGGAGACTATCCAGTGGTACGGTTTCTTTTGACCATTTAATGGTTCCGTCTGGATTTATTGCACACAATGTACCATCGTACAGCAATGCGTATATGGTTCCGTCTGTTCCGGTGGATATACCCACGCATATTTCTGTTAATGCGGTTATCCATTTGGTGGTGTTGGTTTGTGGGCCGTTGTACTCTGATTGGCCGGTATTGTTGTTGTTTGTTCCGAATTCAGGGCTTGATGAATTTGCTAAGCCGCCGGTTCCAATAACATAACTCTGTATGTATAATGGACTCCAGTTTCCTGCAGGATCAACTGCTGAATACCTGAGGGTGGTGGTAGTGTTGATGGTTAGGGGTGCTGTGTATTTAATTCGTGTTTGACTTGTTCGGGGGTCTGTAGTATCAGTTGTGTAATAAATTGTTGCTGTGTTATCGTCTGTAGCTAATGGAACTGTTTGGGTGCTGTTATATGTTCCCCCGTATTGTGTGGTGGTTACTGTGGGTGCAGTTGTGTCTACGGTTATGGTTTTGTTGGTTGTGGAGGTATCTCCAAATTTAGTGGTTATGGTTAAAGTGACAGTGTAGGTGCCTGGTGTGTTGTAGGTGTGTGTGGGATTTGGTTCATCAGATGTGGTTCCGTCCCCGAAGTTCCAGTTCCAAGTGGTGGGTGTGTTACTGGATGTGTCGGTGAATTGAATGGTGTTGTTATCCTGTGTTGTGGTTGTGAACTCTGTTTTCACGTCTTGGATTGTGTATAAAACACCATCTGTACTTCCAATGTATAGTGTGCCATTTGAATCAATGACGGGTGAGCTATATATGCTTCCTCCGGTGGTGTAAGTCCATTTGGGTGTGCCGTTGGGGTTTAGTGCGTATATGTTGCCATTAAGGCTTCCGGTGTATATGGTTCCATCTGCTCCTATGGATGGTGCATTTCCCCATTCTGTTTGTCCAATATAGTATTTCCATAACAGGTTCCCCTCTGAGTTGATTGCATATAAGCTACCTGTCCATTCATTATCTGTTGTGCGGGTTTCGGTTCCGAAGTAGATTGTTCCGTTTGAGCTGACTACGGGTGGGCTGTAGATCATGATGAAAGATTCATTGCTATCTAATGTTATTGTGTAAGTCCATTTTGGGCTTCCGTCGCGGGTAAATGCGTATAAATGACCAGCTGAGCCAGTTGTTCCATCACCTGTAATGTATAGCATCCCATCTGGACCTATTATTGGGCCGTATAAACCTTCATTTAGATTTTTGGACCATATTGTGGTTCCTGTGTCAGGATTTAGTGCGTATAAGTAGCTACCGGATGTTATGTAGATTGTGCCATCTGATCCGATGGCAGCGGGTGTGTAGACCATTCCATTAACGGTAATTTTCCATTTTTGTGTGCCATCAGGATTTACTGCACAGAAATATCTGTTGGTTCCTATGTATATTGTTCCATTTGCCCCGATAGTGGGTGAAGCATACAATGAACTTCGTCCAGTGTAGTACTTCCATAGGTATGTTCCGTTGGAGTTTATGGCGTACAGGTAGCCTTTGGAGAATACGTAGATTGTTTCGTTGTTTCCGATGGTGGGTGTGCTTTGTATTGGACTTCCGATGCTATAAATCCATTTGAGAGTGCCGTCGGGGTTTAGTGCGTATAGGTTGCCATCGGTGCTTCCGGTATATGTGGTTCCATCTGTTCCTATGGTGGTGGATCCTCCGTTGGTGGTTATGTTGTAGGTCCATTTTGTGGTGTTTTTTTGTGGGCCTACATAATCTGATTGGCCTGAATTATTTATGTCTGTTCCAGACTTGGGATTAGCTGAATCAGCAAGTCCAGTATGATTAGTGGTAGTTATGTTCTCTGTGGTGTTGTTATCCGCTGCACTAGCGCTTCCTATCATGGAAATGCCTAGAACTAAAATAAAAACCATGAACACAACTAAATTATATTTTCTCATTTTAACCTCCTCTTATTATTTTATTAATTTTTTTTAATGGATATGGAAATAAAAAAAACATAATATCCTCAAATAGTTATAAATTACGATAAACATATTTAAACATTTCGTTATTAAAAAACGATCAAATATCGAGAAATAGATCTATTAAAGATCTTTTAAAAAAGATTATCGACATGTATGTATTATCACTTATTTACTCAATGGGGGGGTTTCTTGATTTTATGAAATAATACTTAGCATGTTCTGAATGGAGATACTACATTTTGGTTTGTTAGTATTATATTCGATGAAATTTTAATTTATTTATGAAATTAGAAAATATTCATATCAAAAAAAGAAAAGAATAAAGTAATTTAGGGTTGTTTTGTGTATGCTCCAGGGCCGGTATTGTTGTTGGCTGTTGTAGTTGCATCTTGGAATGCCTGTGATACTGTGTTACCAAGGTAATTGTATGTTACTATGAGGCTATCAACTCCGTTAACTCCAAAATTACCGTTTGTTTGTATACTGTAAGATGTGGCATTTATGTTGTTTCCGTTTAATAACAGGCGTATTATATAGGGATGTTCCATCTGGATGCCTATGGGTGTTCCACTTATAGTGTTATCCGTTATGCTAGCATTTAAATTACCATTGGTTGCTGCTTTTTTACCGGTTATGTTCATTCCCATTGCTGAACAGTCAGTTAGGGTGTTGCCTGATACAGTTCCTTTGAAGTTTCCACCTAGGAATATACCATAGGTGACATCACTTATCTGGTTGTTGGTGACTGTTGAGGGTATATATGAATCCATATCAATGGAGGTTGCGTGGTTTACTAGGGAAATACCATCACCATAGCTGGTACTCATGTTGTTGATGGTGTTGTTGTTGATGGTGAGATTTTCGTATGTCATGTAAATATTGATAGCATCTCCACCGTTGATTATGGTATTGTTTTCGATTACTCCGTTAATTACGTTGGATCCGGTTATACCGTTTTTATATCCATTGACATTAATGGTTAGTCCGTTTATTTTAATTCCATTGGAACTGGAAATGGTTAAAACATTGTTACTTCCATCTCCAACAAGAGTTGCACCATTACCAACAAAATTCAAAGCCTTGGAACAGTTTAAATGAATTCCCGTGAAGGTTGCTCCAGAAGCAAAGTTTATGTTTTCTCCAACTGCTGCGTTGTTCAAAATAGTCTGAATGTCACTATTTGAACTGCCAGAGGGCACATCTGCGGCGGATGCAGATCCAATGAATGAACCAATGGTTACTAAAAGGATCAATATCCCTAATTTAGTTTTTTCCATATTGTTTAGCTCCTTTTTATTGTTTACTGTAATCATATCCATTCCATAGCTGTCCTTGATTCATAACGAAACGTATATAATTACACTTCGAACTCTTAATAATAATAACATATAAACATTGTGGAATATCATACTAAAGTGCATTGATTATTAAAACAACAATTAATTCTAATTATAACCTATTTTCCACTATAAAGTTTGAAATTAATCATTAATTTGATTTATATTAGTAAATAATGCTTTTAATTAATTTTAGAACGTTAATAAAGATCAAATAATAATTAAATCTAAAAAAACAGATCATTATTATTAAATATGCCAGCTTTAATATTAATTATTCTAAATGGAAGTCACGATTTTTCTAGGAATATATCGACATAACCGAAATGTATATATTATCCTATCGATTATACTTTTATAAAATTAACAGGGTTATATAAGATGATATTTGCGCAGTTATTTCCTCACCTTCATAATCCAGTTAAATGTATGTATATAGTCATGATTTTCATGGATTCATAGCCAAAATATTACTGGAAAAATTATGGAACTTAAGTAACTAACTTAAAATAAA
Organism: uncultured Methanobacterium sp.; assembly: GCF_963666025.1. Classification (NCBI taxonomy): domain Archaea; kingdom Methanobacteriati; phylum Methanobacteriota; class Methanobacteria; order Methanobacteriales; family Methanobacteriaceae; genus Methanobacterium; species uncultured Methanobacterium sp. Next base: position 2,862,093 of record NZ_OY762552.1, read on the forward strand.
TCTTAAAGATGATGAAAGTAGAAGTTAAGATTAAGAAAGGGAAGGTCCGGATAAAGACATTCTTTAATGATATAATATACTTTTAAAAAATTTAAAAAAAGAAAAGGTTTATTTTAAAAAATTATTTTTTATTCTAAAGAAGTTTAATCTCATCAGCGGCCAATATGTTAATTCCACCTTCTTCCAAAGCATCTATACCAGAATCAACATTTTCCGTACGCAGTACTACAATGGCTTTGTCACTTTTCTTTTCGACAAATGCGTAAAGGTACTCCACATTGATATCAGCTTTGTTTAAAACACTGAGAAGTTCATCCAAACCTCCAGGTTCGTCAACTACTTCTACGGCAATAACTTCGTTGACTTTTACCACGAAATTGTTCTTTTCCAAGACTTCCTGTGCCCTATCTGGATCATGAACTATCATACGCAGTATGCCAAATTCAGAGGTGTCAGCTATTGAAAGAGCCCTGATATTAACATCTGCACTGGAGAGAACATTCATTGCCTTTCCCAGTCTTCCTTTCCTGTTTTCAAGAAATACAGATATCTGTTTTAATTTCATTCTTTTATCTTCTGACATATCCATTTCATCCCCTGTAAATTTCATAATTATATCCCATTAATTTTATATTATATCCAATTAATCGGATTTTAAGTCCCAGTATCATTTATGGTCTTTAAATCAATGAAAACTGAATTAATTCAGTCCTCTCTTGTCAATAACCCTAACTGCTTTACCCTCACTTCTAGGTAGGCTACGTGGCTCCACCAGGGTGACATTTACCCGGAGTCCGATCTCATCATGTATCTGTTTTTCAATGGATCTTTTAACCTCTTCCACGTGTTTTACTTCATCGGAAAATAGTGCAGGGGATGCTTCCACCTGTACTTCCAGTTCATCCAAGTGTTCTGGTCTGCTGGCAATGATCAGGTAGTTTGGTTCCATTCCAGGAATCTTAAGGAGTGCCCGTTCAATCTGGGATGGGAATACAATAACTCCTCTGACTTTAAGCATGTCATCGGATCTTCCGGTTATACGGTCCATCTTTATGTGGGTTCTTCCACATCCACACTCGCCCTTACGCAGGACAGTGATATCCCGGGTTCTAAAGCGCAGAACAGGCATACCCTCTCGGGTAAGAGTGGTCAGTACCAGTTCTCCCTTCTCACCCTCGGGTAATGTTTCAAGGGTCTGTGGGTCCAAGATCTCAGGGTAGAAGTGATCATCGAAGATGTGCAGTCCATTCTTTTCCATGCACTCATTGGCCACACCCGGACCAATGATCTCGGTGAGTCCATAGATATTCAGGGCATCAATGTCCAGTCTCCTTTCAATTTCATTCCTCATCTCTTCGGTCCACATTTCAGCCCCGAAAACCCCTGCTTTGAGTTTTATGTCTTCTTTAGGGACACCTTCCCTTTCCAGTACCTCGGAGATGTACATGGCGTAGCTGGGGGTGCAGGTGAGGATGGTGCTTTTAAAGTCCTGGATTATTTCAATCTGGCGCTTGGTGTTCCCGGCGCTGATGGGTATTACAGTGCAACCCAACTTCTGACCACCGTGGTGTACTCCCAATCCCCCGGTGAAGAGACCATAACCGTAACAGTTCTGCACTATGTCCTTTTTAGTGGCTCCAGCCATGGAAAGTGCTCTAGCAATTACTTCGCCCCATAATTCCAGGTCTTTAGGTGTGTATCCTGAAACAGTGGGTTTACCAGTGGTTCCGGAGGTTGTGTGGATCTCCACAATTTCATCAGTACTGACTGCGAACATTCCAAAAGGATATGCTTCCCTTAAGTCGCTTTTAGTGGTGAATGGTATTTTTTCTATGTCTTTAAGAGTTTGAATGTCTTCAGGGGTTACTCCAGCTTCATCCAATTTCTTCCGGTAGTAGGGCACGTTTTCGTAAGCCCTTTTAACAACATCCTGTAATCTTTTAAGCTGTAATGTTTCCTTTTCCTGGGCTGGCATGCACTCAGCCTTTTCATTCCAGATCATTTTCTACACCTCTGCTGGACCATAATAAACCTTTTAACAACTAATTTATTTAATAACTAATTTTTCAGTAGAATAACTTATCATAGATGTCAAACCTAAGATTTTACCATTTAAGTTAAACCTGTGATTAACTATTTAATCATCTATTTTACATTATCACTATAAAAGAGATTATATTTATCTATTGTTAATTGACTGCACAACCTTGATCGTTATGGCTATTGAAATAAGGGGGTTAGTGAAAATATTTACAAATATTAAATTTATATAAAAAATAAGTTCATAAGAATAGATAAATTATTCAATATACTATATTATTAAGTTCTGTTATACTGATACACAAATTATTTTTTTTACTTAAATGATGGCTTTTTACTTACACTAAAAAAAGAAAAAAGAATAAAAAAAGAAGTTATTTCTTATCAAAGGAGGCTATCCAGTCATCGAAGTTGTCCCGGAACTCTTCGATTTTCATGTCCAGTACCCTTCGGTTATCCACCAAGTTTAAACTGTTTGACAGGAGTTCGATTTCCAGACGGCGGTTAATTTCTTCCCAGTTTACGATGTTCCAGAATGCAGCCACGTAGTCTGGTCGGACATTCTTGTAGTCAAGGTAGTAGGCGTGTTCCCATACATCCAGGACCATTAGAACCCGGAAGTGTGGTATGACATTGACGTTGTGTTTTTCAATCTGGGTGATGAAAAGCCGGTCAGTTCTCCGGCAGATGGTCAGGGCTGCCCATCCTGATCCTTCGGTACTTATGGCTGCCTGTGAAAATTCCTGTTTAAACCTTTCAAAGGATCCGAAGTCTTTTTCAATGTACTTAGCAAGGGTTCCAGTTGGTTCACCTCCACCTTTTGGTGCAGGGGCCATGTTTTCCCAGAACATTTTATGCAGTACGAATCCACCTACATGGAATGAGAGTTCTTTGGCCACAGCTTTAACATCGAACTCTATGCCCGGTCTGCTGTCGAATTTCTCTAAAATTGCATTAGCCCCATCCACGTATGCCTGATGGTGTTTGTCGTGGTGTATCTGGAGTTGTTCCTCTGAGATGTAGGGTTCCAGATCTTTGTATCCATAGGGTAGTGGGGGAAGTTCATATTTCTTTTTTGCCATTTTATATCACCCTTTTTTTGATGTGCATCCATAAAAAATAATTAATCCCATTTTTGTTTGGTTAAATCATCTTTTCCCAAGTTACATGTATCCAGAAAATTTTTGTTATTTACCATTTGTAGTAGTTCCGGTAGCACAGCCACCAGTCAAAGCATTTGTACTCTCCGGGTCTTTCCAGTGCAGCATCAATATCTGCTGGTGGGGGAATAATCAAACCCTTACCAATGAGTTCATTGAAGGGCCAGTTAGCAGGTATGGCCACACTCTTCTCTTCTGCTGTCTGGAATCCTTCAACCATTCTTAATATTTCATCTAAGTTTCTACCCAGCTCCTGGGGGTAGTACAGAATGGCACGGATAATTCCTTCAGGGTCAATGATGAACACTGCCCTTACAGTGTTGGTACCCTTATTGGGGTGTATTAAACCCAGTTTATCAGCTACACCACCTGTGTCGGCGATTACAGGGAATTCTATGTCTATATCAAAGTTTTCTGCTATCCACTGTATCCACTTAAGGTGTGAGAAAACCTGATCTACTGAAAGTCCAATGAGCTCACAGTTCATCTCCTGGAAAAGATCATAACGGAGCTGGAAGCCCACAAATTCTGTGGTACACACCGGTGTGAAATCTGCCGGATGGCTGAATAAAACAAACCATTTCCCCTTGAATGCTTTAGGTAGTTTCATCATTCCATGTGTGGTTTGAACTTCCATTTTAGGGAACTTATCCCCAATAAGTGGCATTCCTTTCCCTTTTTTCTTAATTTTTCTTAGTTCGTAAACTTTTTCTCCCATTGTTTACCCCCTTCAGGTATACTATTGCAGTGTTATTTTTCTTCCTGTTTTTATTTATTTTTTATTATTTAATCTGTGGGGACACTAATTGTGATTTAATTAATTTAAAAATAATAGTGAATCCCCAGAGGATAGTGACTCCTAATAGGAATAAAAATATAATCTTGGGAAAAATAGAGATAAATTGGTTAATTTTCAATGAATTACGCCAAAATATCAATCAATTTACTGTTTACAGTTAAATCAATTTAGTATTTACAGTAAAAAAATAGAATATGGTTTAAAATGAGTGAAAATAAAAAAATTCTGAGTAATTATTACTCAGAAGCGGTAGGTGGGTTGAATACTCTCTGTGCTAATTCCTGGTCCAGCATGTAAATTCCACTACCTGATTCTCCGGCTAGTTTAACTTTTTGCAGGACTCCACTGGCAGATTCCTCCTCTTCAACCTGTTCAGCCACGAACCACTGGAGGAAGTTGTTGGTGGCATGGTCTGACAGTTCAAGGGCCAGGTCCACCAGTCCGTTTATTAGGCTGGTGACCATCTGCTCGTGTTCATATACATGTTCAAAGGCAGCTACAGATGAATCCCATTCACTCTGCGGTTTTTCAATCTCTGCCAGGAGCACACGGCTACCTCTCTGCACCAGGTAATCGTAGAACTTCATAGCGTGGCTTAATTCTTCCTGGGCCTGGACACGCATCCAGTTACCAAAGCCGGGCAAATCCTGATCTTCAAAGTAAGCCCCCATGGCCAGGTATAGATAACCAGAGTAGAGTTCCCTATTTAACTGGTAATTCAGGGCCTCTTCCATCTTCTCATCTAACATATCTTTTCACTTCCATTAAAATGCATTTAACTGTCAGTACACATTTACCTATCCAGTAAATATCTACCTCTCAGTAAACATCTACTAATCAGCAATAACGATTTTAAAAAAATATATTTTAAATTATTCTTAATCTACTGGTTCAAACAGGTCTTTATCTGCACCGCACATTGGACAGACCCAATCATCTGGCAAGTCCTCAAAGGCGGTTCCAGGTTCGATTCCAGCCATGTCATCTCCTACTTCAGGGTCGTAGATGTATCCACAGGGTTTACAAAGGTATTTTTGCATAATATTCCACCTCTTTTTTAATTAGCTTCATGATTAATTCATGAAATTCATATTTTTAATGATTCAGGATATTTTAATTATTAAGGTATGGATCTTTATTCATTACCATGGATTCATTGTGGTACGTTTTAAAAAAATATTCTAAATTCTAGATAGCAATAAAACGGAATTTCCCCGCACCACACTTAGGACAGTTCCAGTTATCAGGTAAATCTTCAAAAGCAGTTCCTGGCGGAGTATTGGTTCTTGGTTCTCCATCTTCAGGATCGTAGATATAATTACAAACCTTGCATTTGTATCTTTTCATTGTATATCACCCCTATTAAATTGCAATAAAACGGGTTTTATTGGCTCCACAGTGAGGACAGAACCAGTTATCAGGCAGGGTATCAAATTCAGTTCCAGGGCCAGTTCCATTACGCGGTTCACCAGTTTCGGTGTCGTAGATATAGCCACAAACTTTGCATTTGTATCTGCTCATTTAACCACCTATTAATAACTACCATTTCTAATGATTTTTTTATATTTTGAGCTTCTGTAAATGGGTAATTCCACAGTTTAACCTGGAATTATCATTAGTTATTATGCACGTCTCTGGTTAATAATCATATTGGTGATGCTGTTAATGTTATTTTTTCTTTAATTTCTCCCAAAGCTCAATATCTCCGGGAACCACATTAAAAAGGGGGTTGGTAAGGGGTAAATCCTTTCGATTCGACATTCTCTTTATTTCCTGGTATTTCACAGGGTCCCTTTTTTTGAGTTTTTTCTTGAGATGTTCCAGTTCATATAATATCTGTCCATGGGTAACTGGAATCTGTTTAGAAGTACGCTTAACCCCTATTTTCTCCAGGTTAAAATTGTATCCCCTTTCATTTGCTTCTAAATAAACATGGTTTAGGTAAGTGTCCAGAAAAATAAGGGGTTGTTCTTCTTTTTTAAAACGAATCAGTTGAGGATGATTGAGGTAACCTTTGGTTTTCCCATCTAAAACTGCCCTGGCGAGTAAACCCTCTCTCCAGAGTGCCACTAATCCTTTACTATCCAGATACTTTGGATGGAGGCTCCAGAGTCTCATGTTGCACCAATATTATCTACAAAAACTATTGGATTAAAATAAAAAAAATATTTTACTAATTGCAGTATTTTATTTAACCAGCAAAACAGGTACTGATATCTTTTTAATGGCACTTTCAGCTACACTGCCCATTATTAGCCTTTCAAACCCTGTTTTACCGTGTGTGCTTAGTACCACCAGATCGGCACCTGCCTTCTCGGTTATCTTGGCCATATCATTTGTAGGACTCCCAACAATCAATATTTCATGGACATCTACATCCATTTCCTTACCCTTCCTTTGCACTTCATGGAGGATGGCTGTACCCTCTTCCTCCAGCACCTCGTAAGGATATATAAGTTTATCATCGATTATGTGAACTGCAACAACCACAGAACCCAGTTTTTTGGCTAGTGTTAATGCAGTGTCTTCAGCCTTTTTAGAATACTCTGATCCGTCAGTTGGAACCATTATGGTGTTGAACATATTTTAACTTCCCATTTATTTTTCAAGTGATCCCCTAATTTTTTTATATTCAATAATATGTGTTTAATCAATTTTATTTTTATCCAATCTCAGAGTTGATTGCTCCTTTAGAGTTTATTACCCTTATATTTTTATTACCCTATTTTTCACAAATTTCCAGGAATTCCAGGTTTAATCCACTTTCCGGCGGTGATCCCCCACCACAAAGTCTTTACCACCTAAATGGAGAATGGGTTTGGCAGATTCCACATCCAGAAGTCCTTCCTTAATGGCATCTTCCCGGACACCAACTTTCAAAACACGACCCACCACTAACTGGTGATCACCACATTCACGGGTAAATTCAACCTTACACTCCATATGGGCCAGGCATTCCTTGATCCAGGGTGGTGAAACTTCAGATGAATCCATTTGGGTCAATCCTGCTTTTTCAATTTCACTGACTCCCTGAGGGAATTTTTCACCGGTAACCCAGAGTTCATTGAGGATATCCGCGGTGGGGATGTTTACTACAAATTCTTGAGTTTCTTCCAGGTTCTGGTACGTATGGTGCCGGGGAACCGATGCCACTGCAATTAACGGAGGATCTACAGATACAGGCATGGTAAAAGAAAAAGGGGCAGCGTTAACCTCTCCCTTTTTACTTACGGTACTAATTATCATGGTAGGGCGAGGGGCCAGTACCCGGTAAAAGCTTTCTACATCCAGACTTTTAAATTCCATTGAACCATCTCCTTAATTCTCTTGAGTATATTTTGTGAGATATTAGATCCAATAATACCTTTTCCAATAAGATCCAGTTTTTCCAAATTGGATCTAGTTTTCCATTAATTGTTCTTTCCACTGGGAGATATCCTTAAGATAATCTGCTCCACAGCTTTTAATGAATTCTTCACACTCTTCATCGGGATCTCCGTCTCCAATGAGTTTTCCCTGTTCCATACGGATGGCACGGGTGGAGAGTTCATCAATGAAGTCAATATGATGGCTGACCATAATAATGGTGGTATTGAATTCCTTATTTATACGTTTAAGGGAATTAGAAACCATACGCAGGGTTATTGGGTCTAGATCTCCGAATGGTTCATCTAAGATCAGAACCTTGGGCTTGGTTGAAAGTACCAGGGCCAGTGTCGCCCTAACTTTCTGACCACCGGATAACTCATAGGAACGGCGGTTTAAAATGTCCATGGGAAGATCCAGGGCTTTGAATATTGGTTCAGCATATTCTTTGACCTCATTATCAGGGAAACTAGGGAAAAGAGTGTCCAAAATACTTCCAGATAGTCCTAATTGTTCCAGGCGCTGTTTTGCTTCATTTTCTGGTAGATCAGTTAGCTGATAAAGAACATCCAGTGCCAGGTCACTTATACCCATCTCTTCTGCTTTTTTCTTTGCTTCATCCACTACGGTTATTCCTTTGATTCCCAGTCTTCCTGCAATCTGATCCTTAATAGTGGCATGGTGTACCAGTGCAAACTCCTGATGCATGAATCCCATCTGCCGACGGATATTCATCCGGTTAATTCCCGGCTGATGCATGTCCACCCATTCACCATCCAGTTTAAAGGAAACAACACCGGCATCTGGAAGATCCAGACCACCAATCATACGCAGCAGCACGGTTTTACCAGCACCACTTTGTCCAATGAGGGAAACAATCTCCCCATCACTAACATCAAAACTTACATCCTTCAATTCCAGGACGTTACCTCCTTTAAGAAGATAGAACCTCTTCTCCAGATCCCGTGTTTTAATTACAGTATCTCCCATACTTTCAGGGTCACGTTTGGGTAGTTCTGGTTCCATTTTCTGGATGAATTTCTTAATTATTTCATCGGGTGATCCTTCATCCACCACCTTACCTTCATCCATTAGAATCAGTCTATTGGAGAGGTAATGGTGAATTTCTGGTAAGTGTGATACCAATACAACAGTAACTCCTAAATCCTCATTTATTGCTTTTATTGCATCTAAAATTTCCTGCTTTGTTTTAGGGCATGACATGGTGGCAGGCTCATCCAGTAAAAGAACTTTAGGCTTCTTAGCTAATTGTCGGGCCATGATGAGTCTCTGTTTTTCACCACCGCTTAATACCGGGGCAAAATGATTGGCCTTATGATCCAGACCCACCACACGCAGGATCTCCATTGCCTCGTCTTCAAACTCGCTATAAGCAAAGTCAAAGTCAGTTAATGCTTCATCCCCGTATTTAGTCCCGTAGAGTTTCCTTATAACATTATTCAAAGCTGTTTCTGACCATAATCCAAAAGAACGTTGCAAATGAATGGCGGTTATCTTACGCAGTTTGCGGGAATAGTAAGTGGTGGATTCAGGGGTTACTGTCACATCATCTACGGTAATTTTCCCCTCATCGAATGGTTCCACACCCCTGAGGATACGCAGAAGGCTGGTTTTACCGGATCCACTGGTTCCAATAATACCCACAATTTCTCCCTTTTTAACTTCCAAGTTAACCTGATCCAGAGCCTTTATTTCTGGACCTTCCTCCATGTGGTAAGTTTTTGATAGATTTTCAACCTTTATCATCCTTTATCACCATTATCCCTTTTTATTTTCATAATATGGGCTTCGTATCCCAGAAAATTTATTTTTAATTGAAGATTAATCATTATCTCTTAAACATAATCTCTTTTAAGCATCTCGGGATATATAGATGTTGTTTGATTTTTTATAAATTAGATATCATAACCTCTTCTAAAAGGATCTCATGGCCTATCAATTATCTCCTGAGAACATTCTGAATATATCAATACTCTGTTACTTAAAATATGATCCGTTCTATCTCTAATTTACATTAATATCTCTCATAACTCCATATTCCGGGATTTATAAGTAACCTCTTTAAATTAGCTATCTTTGACCTTGTTTGGTTAATTATTTATGCTGGTTGAAAGAGAGAAGTATTTAAATAGAAATTGATCCTACGAAAATTAAAAATCCGACTAAAATTAACCTAAGAATAATCCTGTGAATTGTAATTTAATTGAATATAGAATCTTTATTAAACTTAAAAATCTTTATTAAACTTAAAAATCTTTATTAAACTTAAAAATCTTTATTAAACTTAAAAATCTTTATTAAACTTAAAATATAATTATAATAGCTATGTGATTAAATCCATTGACTTAACGATCTGGTGTTTTATTATGAGAGGACTTCTGGTTGGGAGAATGCAACCCGTGCATAGGGGACATATTCAGGTTATTGAAAGGATCTTAGATGAAGTGGAAGAAGTAATCATTGGAATTGGCAGTGCACAGGTCAGCCACTCTATTAAAGACCCATTCACTGCTGGTGAAAGGGTGATGATGATCACCAAGGCCCTTGCTGAAAATAACGTGCGTGCATCACGTTATTACATCATACCAGTACAGGATATTGAATGTAACTCCCTCTGGGTGGCTCATATGGAAATGTTAACACCTCCATTTGAACATGTGTATTCGGGTAATCCCCTGGTACAGAGACTTTTCACAGAAAAGGGATATAAAGTTACTGAACCACCGTTATTCAATAGAGAAATTTATTCAGGGACAGAAGTCAGGCGTAGAATGCTTTCTGAAGATAACTGGGAAGAGTTGGTCCCGGAATCCGTGGTGGAAGTTATTAATGAAATTGATGGTATTTCAAGAATTAAACAGTTAGCAAGACGAGAGGTAAGTGAAGTATGATAATTGCCAGAATAATTTCAGATTATGAGGAAATCATCACTTTGAATGATTTAACCAAACAGATTAAACAAAGCAGTTCTATTGATGAGTGTGGTGCAATATTCACCTTTGAGGGACTTGTTAGAGGAAAGGATGATGCTAAAACCACGGATAAACTCGCACTCACCACCCCTGACACTGAAAAAACTGAAAATGAACTTAAAAACATTTTAGGTCAGGTTCAGGATAAACACGGGGTGAAAGATATTGCAGTGGTCCACTACCTGGGTCAATTCAAACCCGGTGATCCCCTATTCCTGGTGGCAGTATCAGGAGGCCACCGGCATGAAACCCGGGCTGCACTGGAAGAAATAATTGAAAGGGTTAAATACGAATTGGACTTTAAAAAAGAGGAAGAAGGTAGTGCAGGCAGTAACATCATCATGTCCGGGGGTTAAATTAAATTTAGTATTATGGGGTAATCTAATTGAAAATATCATGGTATATTATTATGTGGGGGTTAAATATGGATTGTATGGGGGTTACAGATGAAGTCTATCAGGGATAGTGTCCATGGGGATCTTCATTTAGAGGAGTTTGAAGTTCGATTAACAGATACTCCAGAAATCCAGCGCCTGAGAAGGATTAAACAGCTAGGATTCACCTACCTGGTGTACCCTGGTGCCAATCACAGCCGTTTCGAACACTCCATAGGAACCATGTACCTGGCATCACGACTGGCCCGGAACCTCCAGCTGGATGAAGATACCCATACCCTGGTGCGAAGCTGTGCTCTGCTCCATGATGCTGGTCACGGACCATTTTCTCATGTATCAGAACGGGTTCTTGATTCATCCCACGAAGAACTAACCTCCAAACTCATTAAAGAATCACAGTTAGGAGATATTTTATCTGAAAAGTTTTCAGTGAAGGAAGTTTTAAAGGTTATCAGTGGTGAAGGTCCTCTGGGTCAGATGATATCTGGAGAACTGGATGTTGACCGTATGGACTACTTATTACGAGATTCTCATTATACGGGGGTTGCTTATGGAGTTATAGATGTAGAGCGACTTATTTACAACATGAAACTGGATGATGGAATTCTCCTCCTCCAAAGTAAAGGTGTTCAGGCTGCTGAATCCATGCTACTGGCACGCTATTTCATGTACCCCAGTGTTTATCAGCATCACACCACTCGAATTGTTAACTCTATGTTCAGACGGTGCCTGGGGAAACTCCTGGAAATGAAGGTTATCAATGAACATGAAATCTACCGTTACGATGATACTGATATTATTTCACTGGCCAGGTTAGAAGAAGGTTATATTCAAGATATTATGGGGCGACTGGATACCAGACAGCTTTACAAACGGGTATATTCCCTGAAATTTGATGATATTAGTCATCCTAAACGTATATTCCAGATGAGTGACTCGACTATCCAGAAAGTAGAAGAAGAGATAGCCGATGATCTGGGTGTTGATAAAGATTTTATACTGGTTGATGTTCCAGAGTATCCCATTTTCCATGAAATGTCCACTCCTGTATCTCTCAATGGGGATACGGTAATGTTGGGTGATGTTTCCAATCTGGTTATGGCCTTAAAAGATGTCCGTTTCAACCATGCGGACCTTTGTATATACCTCCCTGAAGAATATGCAGCTTCTGCCTCTAAACTTAACTTCATTGATTATTTGAATCTATAGGCTAGTAATTATAGGATAGTAATGTAGTATGGATTTATATGAGATATTAATTTGAATTGGATTACCTTAAACTCACAGACTCACATCTTTAGATAGTTGATAATTGGGATAACTAATAGTAATTAAATATGGAACTATAATTGGAGTTAATTGAGATCTTAAATTAATCCTTAAATCAATTTTATTTAATTAAACAGGATATGATAAAATGATAGTGGTAGCTATTACTGGAGCTAGCGGAGTTATTTATGGCGTAAGGCTTCTTGAAGTACTAAAAGAGATGGGGAAGGACACGGCACTGGTGGTAACAGAACCCGCAAGGATCATCCTCAAGTATGAAATGGGAATGGATGAAGACGAACTGCAGAACCTTTGCCATAAATTCTATGAACCCGGAGACCTCACCAGTGCCATTAACAGTGGTTCCTGCAGATTTGAGTCCATGATCATCGTTCCGTGTACTATGAAAACCATCTCTGCTATTTCCACAGGTTTTGCAAGTAATGCTGTTACCAGGGCAGCTGATGTGGCTTTGAAAGAGAGAAGGAACCTGTTACTGGTACCAAGGGAAACACCTTTACGCTCGGTTCACCTTGAGAATATGCTCAGAATCAGCAGGGAAGGTGCTATTATTTTACCTGCAATGCCTGCTTTTTACCATCAACCCCAGAATATGGATGACCTGGTGGATTTCCTGGTTGGTAAAATACTGGATGTCCTCCATATTGACCACAACCTCTACCAGAGATGGCAGGGAGAAATCCCATGATCCCGGATGATGAGTTCATTCAGACCAAGAACGTTCCAGGGCCTACCAAGGAAGAGGTAAGGTGCCTGGTGATGTGCAAAGCCAAGATTTCCTCACAAGACACCGTGGTTGATGTGGGATGTGGTAGTGGGGGATTAACACTGGAATCCGCCCAAAGAGCATTAAACGTCATTGCACTTGATAAAAATCCTGAAGCCATAAATTTAACCCGGAAAAACCTGGAAAAACACGGTTTAACCAGTAAAGTCCAGCTTTTGGAAGGAGATGCCCTCCAGGTTCTGGAAGGTATTAACTCCTTTGATGTACTTCTCGTGGGGGGTAGCAGTGGTGATCTTCCCCTTATAATACAACAGGGATATGAAAAGCTTGAAAAAAATGGGAGAATGGTGATAACATCCATTCTACTTGAAACAAGAGTGGAAGCAGTTAATTCGATTAAAAATATTGGATTGGTCCCGGATGTGGTTGAAGTAACCATTGCCAAGGGTAAAATCACAGAAAGAGGAACCATGATGATGGGAAGAAACCCAATTACCATTATTTCAGCGGTGAAGGTCTAACTGTAAAATGTTAAGTTGTGGGCTAATGTAAAATGTTATTAATTTACACTTTCCGGGATTAACACTTCCCCTGATTAAGATTAGTACTGATTCAAATTGATATAGATAAAAAAATAGGTGAATTAATGAAATTATCCAAATATTTTGGTTGGAAGGTGAAACTGGGATTATTCCTTATATTCCTTTCTGCATTACTGTACTTAGCCAATTTCCTCATCTTCCATGACCTTCATGAGGTTTTGTTTTATATAGGTATTGATACTGCCTTTTTACCCATTGAAATACTCTTCGTGGTGCTGGTAATTGAAAATGCCATCAGTAGCAGAGAGAAAAAGCAGATGATGGAAAAGCTGAACATGGTTATTGGTGCCTTTTTCAGTGAAGTTGGAACTCACATTTTAGGAGCAATAACCAAATTCGACCCGGACACAGAACACATAAAGGACGATCTCCTAATCAACAGCTCCTGGTCTGAAAAAGATTTTAAAATTGCTAAAAAAACCGTCAAAGACTTTGATTACACACTTCACATTAACGGTGAACATGAATCCATTGAATTTCTGGTTAACGCTAAAAAGTTCCTGGTTAATAGGCGTAAATTCCTGCTGGCATTACTGGAAAACCCCAATTTACTGGAGCATGAAACCTTCACTGAACTACTCTGGGCAGTTTTCCACCTTATGGAAGAACTGGAAAATAGGGATGATATGTCCAAACTTCCTAAAGCCGATTACAACCATCTTGCCGGTGACGTGGTCCGAGTGTACAGTCTCCTGATAATAGAATGGTTGGAGTACATGGAACACCTGATGAACAACTATCCCTACCTGTTCTCACTGGCCATAAGAACCAACCCCTTCGATCCCCAGTCTCATGTGGAAATATCGGATTAAGGGTTAGAAATATCTGATTAATGGTTACTTATTGCCTGTGAAAAATTTCCTACCTTATTTTTTTTATTTATTCCGATTCAAGAAAATTTTATTTTTAGATGTAATGATTTTATTTTTAGATTCTAGAATTTATTTTTAGATAGAAAATTCTTGGAAATTATTCCATATTCCTATCCAGATAACCAGATTATTCCGCAACCTTTTTAAGTGGTGCTACCAATAAATTTAAAAAACTAAATGTGGTTGATTTAATGGAGAGTTTAACTCTCGAGCAGTACAGAAAAATGGTAGATAAGGTATTAGAGTTTAAAAGGTTAAATGGAGACCTGCCTGCCTATGCGGTTGTTGAAGGCTGCCGCATTGATAAAAGAGAATATATTGATATGATTGAACGGGTAAACAAGTTCTTCCTTCAGATGGGAAGAAACCCTGGAAGCGTGGACATTACTCCTTTGGAAGATGTTCCCACGGTGGAAGTTTTAATATAAATTTCAAAACGAATTTCACCAATTATTTCCATAAATCATTATAAAGCTCTTTGAATTCCTAAAATGTAAATCTCCTTTTTTTAACTTATCTAGGATTATCTAAAATAATCAACATTTACAAACTGATTAATCAGCTTAATGAGTTTTGTTTCGGGAATATTCAACATTAATTTTATATTAATTCCATATCATTCTAGATTTAGTCCCATAATCCTCAAATTAACTATTTATTTAAAATTCAAACCTTAAAAATAAAATTATAGCTTCCTTATTTTCTCAAATGATGTATCAACATCTTCAGGACGATTTAGATTAATAAAACTTATTTTATCTGGATCTAAAGTATTAACATCAATGTATCCCACATCAATTTCATCTAACAATGATTTAACATTTCTAAAACCATTTTTTAACCGATCTTGAATCACAGGAATACACTCTTTACGGTAATAGGAATGTAAAGGTTCTGTTGATCCATCAGGCCACACTGGAACTATGGCCTGACATTTATGTTCCCCAGTTAATTCAAACATTTTATTTACAAAATAATGTGAGATAAAAGGAGAATCACAGGGTAATAAGAGAGAACCCTCAGATTTTATGTAGGTCAATCCAGTATATAATCCAAACAGCGGCCCTTCATCCATTTCAATATCGGTAACCATTTTTATTCTGGTGTTATGTTCAGGATTTTCATTTTCGAAGTTATTAACACATTTTTTATATAAATCAAGCTGTGTTTGGTCTCGTAGAACCAGTATGATCTCATCAACAATATCTTCTACTATCTTTAAAGTATGGATAATCATGGGGGTGTGGTTTAATTTGAGTAACCCTTTATCCTGCCCCATACGTCGGCTTTGACCACCACAAAGGATTATACAGGATTTCATGAATTTTTTAAACCTTTTTTAAAAAAAAATATTAGTTCCCAACTCTACATGAGTCGGGTTGTGGGGTAGTTGGGACTTTCATTGGTTATTAACAGGTCGTGTGGATGACTTTCAGTCATACCACTGGATGTGATCCTGACGAATTTGGCTTTCTCCCACATCTCTTTTATATTAGCTGCACCGGAGTATCCCATAGAAGCTTTAAGACCGCCCATAAGCTGGAATATCACTTCATTCACCGGCCCTTTAAATGGTACCACTCCTTCAACACCTTCCGGTACCAGTTTTGCGTGTTTCATTGGTCCTTTAACTTCCTGGAAGTAGCGGTCAGTTCCTGCTCCTGAACCACCAGTCATGGCGCCCAGTGATCCCATTCCACGGTACTGTTTGAATTTGCGACCGTTCATTATAACTACCTCACCTGGTGATTCGGTGGTTCCTGCCAGGAGGCTTCCCACCATCACTGCGTCTGCTCCCACAGCTATAGCTTTGGCAACATCTCCTGAGTATCTTAATCCCCCGTCACCTATAACTGGAACTCCGTGTTCATGGGCAACATCAGCCACAGAGGATATGGCAGTTAACTGTGGAACTCCCACACCTGCTATTATTCGGGTAGTACAAATTGAACCAGGACCTATGCCTACCTTAAAACCATCAATATCTGCACCTGCAATAATTGCTTCGGCTGCTTCGCCAGTTGCAATGTTACCCACCAGTAGGTCAGCCTGGATGTTTTCTTTCATTTTCTTGGCAGACTTAATAATATCCGGTTTGTGGGCGTGGGCTACATCCATGGCAATGATATCTGCCCCTGCCTTATCCAGAGCTATGGCTCTTTCCAGGTCAAAGGGGCCCGTGGCAGCAGCAACCAGGAAACGTCCGTCAGAGTCTCTGGCAGCATGAGGATGTTTTTTACGTTCCAATATATCTCTGATGGTGACAATTCCCACTATACGGTTATTTCGAACGATTGGTAATCTTTCTACCTTGTTATCGTAGGCTATATCCAGGGCTTCTTCTGGAGTGGCTGATTCGGTGATGGTCACCACTTCCTCAGTCATGAACTCACGGACCTTTTTATCGGCATCGGAGTTTATAATGGGTTTAATATCACGTCTACTGATAATACCGATTACCTTTCCATTATCTACCACTGGAAGACCACTGACATCTTCCATGTCCATCATTATACTGGCTTCATGGATGGAACTATCTGGAGAAGTGGTTATAACATCTCTTATTGTGAGTTCCTCGGAACGTTTGACTTTTTCAACTTCTGCCAACTGTTCTTTGATGGTCATGTTACGGTGAATAACTCCTAGGCCACCTTCTTGGGCCAGTGCAATGGCCATAGCAGATTCAGTGACTGTGTCCATGGCAGAACTCACAACAGGGATGTTGAGGCTGTAATTTCTCGATACCCTGCTTTTAGTTCCCACATCTTTAGGTTCAATATTAGATAGGCATGGAACCAGTAAAAAGTCATCAAATGTGTATCCTTCCGGGGCTTTGTTTAATTTATCTGAAAACATAACATTTCTCCTCCATTCCACCTGAAGTGGATTAAAATTAAAAAGTGAATTTTAAAATCAACCATCAGTGACTTTCTCGTCACCGTTGGATTCAACTCGTGATCACCTCTCTCTATAATTATTTAGAGATAGTTGTGTATTAAGTTTAGCTGATATCGGAAAATATTTTATCCAATTTTTTTAAAAATATTTATATTAACTAGTTATGGTAATTGTACTTTGGTATTTACCTTGATTTTAAAGCTTACATGCCTTTATCTCAATGTTTTACCTTTTAAAGTTCTCAACGTTTAAATTTAATTTATTTTCAGAGACCTTCAAACTTTTTATTTTTATAAACTTTTCACCAGATGTTTCAATTTAGCTACAGCTTCATGGTGGATGTGCCCGGTGTTTCGGTCACCACCAACACATGCTGCGCCACGTATTCCAGCCACATCGCAGCCAAGCTCTGCAAGTAGAGGTAATTGTTCCTCGGTAACAGATCCTGCCAGTGCGGATTTAAGGCCGTATTCGTGTATTTCAGTGGTGAACTGAGATATGCTTTCTTCATTCATGAAATCGAAGAGGGTTTTCCCATCTTTAACTGCAGTGTCTACCATGGCCAGGTCTGCTCCACTATCAGCTGCTACCCTTGGGATCTCCATGGGATCCACTGCTCCAACTCGATGTGCATCGGCGTATCCTGATGCCACTACAACTGCATCTTCATCAAATTCGTGGACAGCTTTAACCACGTTTTCCATTACTTCCAGAGCTTCGGAATAGCTTCTGGTTCCGTATAATCCTACTTTGATGTAATTTGCTCCTGAGACAACTGCACCGGCAGCTGCCAGGGCTACTGTTCCTGGTTTGTAGGGAACATCTCCAAGAGTTGCACTAACTTGCATGTCCTTGGGGGTTATTTCCCGGATGTTCTTAATGACCCAGGGGAAATTAGCACCTAATGAGCCTTCTTTAGGATTTTTAACATCAATTATATCTGCACCGCCATTTATGGCTTCTCGTGCTTCTTGTGTGTTTATGGGACTGATCAAGAGAAGCAAATATGATTCCTCCTATTCTATTAATAATCAAGTCTTGTAACTAATATTTAAAACCTATGATTGTAAGTATGTTAATATTTATTTTTTTAATTTTAAATTAATTTATTCTCTCTTTTTTCATTCTGTTAACTATTTAAATGGCGATCCTGTCTTTTTAAGATTATTTCGAATATCACCATGTTCTTCAGGGTATATACCTTCTTTAACAGAATCTTTCCTTAAATCCTCCAACATATCATTAATTGGTATCTCAACTGGACATTCAACAGTGCACTGACCACATAATGTGCATTTGTAAAGGCCGGAATCATAAGAGATTTCACTATCAATAAAGTGGCTTAAAACTATGCCTTTCCCTCCTAAGTGACGTAAATAACCGAATTCTGGGCCGAGGGTAGTGTATACTGGGCAGTTAACTATGCATGCTCCGCATCCAATGCACCATAAACATTCTTCCTTTTCTTCAAGAGCCCGGGTCCGGCCATTATCTAAAAACACCACAACTACTCTTTTAGCACCGTACATGTCTTTCAATATGATCTGTTCAATGTCAGCAGTTTTAGAAGGGGAGGATATAACGTTCATATAAGCTGGGACTTTTTTCCCGGTGGCGTAGATGGTTTCCAGTTTCACCACTGAAATTGCATCCTCTACAGTGGGCACCAGTTTATCAATACCCACTAAAATGATATGAAGGTCCATCATGGTGAGCAGGCTTATATTACCTTCATTATGAACCATTACCAGTGACCCATCCTCAGCAGCTACTGAGTTAGCACCAGTGATTCCAACATTACAGTGGGTAATTTTTTCCAGAATATCGGTTTTCACAGCATCAAGGATAGCTGTAGGTTCGGCTTCAATTTCCCTTTCAAATTCACTGGATATGATTTTGGAAATATTTTCCATATCCAGGTGACATGCCGGCCCAATAGGATGAGTAGGTCGGCTTTTATCAAATTGTACAATTCTATCTCCCAGATCAGTTTCCAAAACTTCCATACCATTTTCTTCAAGATATTCAGTGAGTTTTATTTCACCGGCGGTGTTGGACTTTGATTTGGCAATAATATCCTCATTTTTAACAAGTTGGTAAATACTTATCTTTGCTTCTTCAGCATTTCCAGCATAAATAACTTCAATCCCATTATCAATCAGGTTTTTTCCTGCTTTTTCAAGTAGCAAAGGTAGCTGTTTGATGGAATTTGTTCTAATCTTTTTAACCCTTTCTTTTAAATTGATGGTAGTTTCATCCTGAAGGAGGGCTTCCCGTCTTTGGTTCAATTTAGTGAAGGAACGGTTCATAATGGTGAGTTGGGATTTATTCATTGGAAACCCCCTGGTGTTTATCAGGTACAATTTTTTCCTCTGTAAATAGTGTATCACTTTCCAGTGTACAATTTTCTTTAGAGTCTAGTGTACCTTTTTCCCCTGAAAATAGTGTATCACCCAATAAGATGAACTCGGTGAGATCCATAACCTTTATTTTATCCGATTCCAGGTTTAAAACACAAAAGGGACAGCAAGTTACCAACAAGTCCGCTTCGGTTTTAAAGGCTTCATCAATTCGTTTACGCGAAATTTCTGATGATAATTCGGGATAAGCGGACTTAACTCCCCCACCGGCTCCACAGCAACTGGCATGGTTACGATTTTTATCCATTTCCACCAGTTCTGCTTTTTTACTTATCACCTGGCGAGGTGCCTCATACTCTCCACAGTGCCGCCCCAGGTGACAGGGATCGTGATAGGTAACCTTCAAACTCTCCTTTTTTGTCTTGATTTTCCCTTCTATAATCAACTCTTGAAGAAGCTGACTGATATGGATAACATCCAATTCTTCCCCAAAAATTTCAGGATAATCCTTTTTCAGCGTACGGTAGCAGCCAGCACAACTAACCACTATTTTTTCACCCTTAAGTTTTTTAAAAGTCTTTTTCATTAATTCGTGGGCATCTTCCTGGAACCCAGTGCGCAATAGAATTGAACCACAGCAATCTTCATTTTGGAGGATTTTATAGTCTACCCCTGCAATATCTAGGATCATCTGGGTATTTTTGGAGATATTTTTAAGTTTATCACGGGCAGTGCAGCCCTGGAAGTATATCATGATTTTCATCACCCTAAAATCACACATATGCGACAAATTGATTTATTAATAATGGTAATAATTGTATTTGAGGATATTTTAATTTAAGGGTAAACTTCATGATTTATTCCTGAGGTACAATTCATGAGTAAAATTGACGTAATAATTGGGGTCCGAAATGAGGAAAAACACCTGGAAAGGTGTCTTAATAGTTTACAGAATCAAACTATCACTGATATTCAAATTTTTGTGGTTGATGGACGATCTTGTGACCGGACACGCGATATTGTCCAGGAAAAAATGAAGGAAGATCCCCGAATAAAACTCTTTTGTAATCCTCAAATAATAATTAGCTCGGCACGGAACATTGGAATTAATGCATCAAAAGCAGAATACATAGCCTACCTTGATGGGCACTGTTACGTAAATAATGACTGGTTGGAAAAATTACTGGAAACCTACCACGCCTTTGAAAAAAAGTGCAAAGTGGGTGGTGTTGGTTCCACCTATGCCAGTCCAGATGATGACACCAGTTATGGGAAAATAGTGTCCTCTGTTGTACGAACACCCCTCGGGGGGATGGGAACAGCATACAGCGCGGATAATAAGATAGAAATCGTTGATTCTGTTGCATTTGCCATTTATAAACGTTCCATAATCGAAAAAAATGGAATATTCTATGATGAATCCATGACTCAATGTGAGGATGCAGATTTCAATTATCGATTGATAAAAAATGATTATGTTTTATTGAAACACCCCCAAGCCTTAGTTTACCAGTACCGGCGACCAGATACTTCACAATTTTTCCGGCAAATGGTAAAGTATGGAGAGGGCCGATGCAATTTTGCACATAAATACCGGGAAACTTTAAATATTTTCCATTTAATACCACTTTTATTTGTTATTTACCTTCTGTTTATCATTTTAAGCTTCTTAATATTCCTGATTTACCCGGGTAACTTTGAATTATTTATAATAATCTTGGTACCTCTTTTGATTTATTTTTTTATAGACATAATATACACATTAATTATCATATCAAAGTCCAGAAGTTTAAAAGGAATTTATGCTGCTATCATGTACCCCTCAATTCATATTGGCTATGGAATTGGTTTTTTAAAAGTTTTATTAAAGAAATGAAGTTTATTAAAGAAATGAAGTTTATTAAAGAAATGAAGTTTATTAAAGAAATGAAGTTTATTAAAGAAATGAAGTTTATTAAAGAAATGAAGTTTATTAAAGAAATGAAGATAAATTTAATGAATGATAAAAAAATTGCGGGAAAATGGTCATTTTTATGAAAAATAATATTTTGATCATAGTTGATACCTTGAAGATTGGTGGGGGATCTGATAAATTCGCCGCAATCCTGGGAACTGAATTACATGAGCAAGGCTATAATATTTCCTATTTAACCCTGATGGATGGTAACCCCAAATACAGTTTCAAAGGGGATTATTACACTCTTAATGAGAGTGATATTTATGGTAACAATTTTAAACGCGGATTGGATCTTTTAAAATATTCATCCCGAATCAAAAGTATCTGTGAAGACCTTAAAATTGATACTGTAATTTCCGCGGGTGATCCAGCAAATTTCCAGGCACTCGTGAGCCGGTATCTTTTCGGGAATAAGGTCCGCCTCATTATAACCCAGCACATGAATCCAGGAATATTCCGGGATAGTCACATAAAATACAGATTAATCAAATTTTTCTATCCAAAGGCTGATAAAGTGGTGTGTGTTTCCAAAGAAGTGGAAAGAATCCTTAATAACGATTATGGCATTGAAAATACATTAACCATATACAATATGGTGGACATCCAAAAAAACAACAGATTGGCCATGGAACAACTACCCCATAAATACAGTGCATTATTTGAAAGGAATAACCCGGTTAAAGGAGATACTGGCCACAAAATACAGGTAAGACATTCTGGACATGAAAACCAGGAAGGAAAAAATCATTTTAACTTCATTAATATAGGTAGATTAGACCGGCAGAAGGGGCAATGGGTTTTAATTCGCAGTTTCAGACGGGTAGCAGATCGATATCCGAATGCAAGGTTGTTCATTCTGGGTGAAGGAGATTTAAGGAAGGAATTGGAAAATTTGACCCGTGAACTGGATTTATGCGGGAATGTGTTTCTCTTAGGCGATCAGGAGAATGTTTTCCCATTCCTTAAACAAAGTGATTGTTTTGTTTTCAGTTCCCTCTGGGAAGGGTTACCCCTGTCTTTAATTGAAGCACTTTCTGTAAATCTTCCAGTGATATCCACAGATTGTAAAACCGGTCCCAGAGAAATATTATGCCCCGAACTGGATTTAGATGAAACAATCAACTACCCATATCTTGGTGAACACGCAATTCTTACTAAACCATTTCCCAATGAAATTATTTTTAAACCGCTTAATGAGGTTTCCCTCATTGAATCTGAGCAAATACTGGCTGACGTGATGATTAAAATGATTGAAGATCTGGATATGAGAGAAAAATATACCCAGGGACATTTAATCACCAAAAACTTCGCCAAAGAAAAAATTGTAACTCAATGGAAGAGATTACTAAAATAAATGACTTACTAAAATAAATTACCAAATTGATTATTTATTATTTAGAATTAAAATATCAGTGCATAACCTGTAAAACAATTTAAACTTATTATTAATATTTTACATATTTTGTTAAAGCGGATAAAAATGGGATTATAAAAATGAAAATTCTAATTTTAGTAGAATCACTTAAAGTGGGCGGAGGATCTGAACGGTTCGCCGCAATACTGGGCACAGAACTATATAATCAGGGTTATGATGTTTCATATTTAACTTTAATGGATGAAAACCCTAAATTCAAATTTTCTGGCGATTACTACACGCTTAATGAGGGTTATATTTATGGAAATCCCCTGAAAAGAGGGATTGATCTTTTCAGGTATGCACCCCGGATTAAAAAAATCTGTGAAGATCTAGAAATAGAAACAATAATTGCAGTGTCTGAAGTTAGTAACTTCCATGCAGTTCTAAGCCGATGGCTTTTTGGGAACAAAGTTCGCCTTATTTTGTCTCAGCATATGAATCCCGAAATATTTCTGGACAGTCCTTCCAAATTCAGGTTAATCAAGTTATTCTATCCACGGGCTGATAAGGTTGTGTGTGTTTCAAAAGAGGTTGAACGAATCCTTAATGATACTTATGGTATTTCAAATACATTAACCATCTACAATATGATGGACATGGAAAAGAACATTCAATCATCTCTTGAAGAACTTCCTGAAGACTACAATGAATTATCTGAAGGAAAGATCCATGAATTTAAAGGTAAGACCAATGAGAATGGAAAGATTGAAGAAGAAACTTTTAACTTTGTTAATGTGGGTAGATTAACACGGCAGAAAGGGCACTGGTTTTTGATTCGGAGCTTTCGGCAGGTAGTGGATAAACACCAAAATGCCCGGTTATTTATTTTAGGTGAAGGTAATTTAAGGGAGAAATTGGAAGATTTAATCCTGGAACTGGATTTGAGTGAGAATGTGTTTCTTTTAGGTGATCAGGAGAATGTTTTCCCATTCCTGGCCAATAGTGATTGTTTTGTTTTCAGTTCCCTATGGGAAGGCCTTCCTTTATCATTAATAGAAGCACTTACAGTGAATCTTCCAGTTATATCTGCAGATTGTAAAACAGGACCAAGAGAGGTCTTATGTCCAGAGTTTGATTTTAATAAAAATGTTAATTATCCATATTTAGGTGAACACGCTATCCTTACCAAACCATTTCCCAATGAACTTTTATTTAAAAATTTAGAAGACTCACCATTAAATGAATCTGAAAAGATGCTATCAGAAATGATGATTAAAATCATTAAAGATCCTGATTTTAAGGAAAAATATTCAAATACCCGTGAACTGGCCAATAATTTTTCATACAAAAAGATCATTAAAGAGTGGGAGGAGATTTTACATTAAACAAATATTTTTATTTTATAAATCTTATTTCTTAACGAGGTGACCCATAATGAAAATCGCCGTATTTCACAACCTCCCATCTGGTGGGGCGAAAAGAGCACTGTATAATCATGTTAATTATTTAACAAAACATCATGAAGTTGATGTCTTCGTACCATCCACAGCAAATGAAGATTATCTTCCTTTGAAAAATATTGCCAACGATATAAAGATTTTTCCAGTTAAAAATACCCGTATTGGTATTTTATTATCTTCCCTAAAATATTATTTTCATGATCAAATATCCCTTATTGATCTTGAGAAAACTCAAAAACAAATGGCTGATAATATCAATAATGGAGATTATGATATTGTTTTTTGCGAGCAGGATCAATTTACGGTTTCACCTTTTATTCTGAAGTATTTAAAAAGGCCCACCATTTATTATTGCCAGCAGCCCATTAATTTTCGTAATGAAATTGTTAAGATTCTTTTTGAAAATGCGGGTATAAAATATAAGAATATGATTGGAAATGTTCATTTAAAACTTTATGGTAGTCGAATGGTCAATTTTGACAGAGAATACATGGGTTACTCTAAATATACACTTGCCAATTCCTATTTTAGTAGAGAACTAATTTTACGCAGTTATGGTATTAATTCTTTTGTTTCTCACTTAGGTTTAGACACGACTTTATTCAAGCAAATAGATGTACCTAAAGAAAATTTTGTATTATCTGTGGGACAATGCGTACCTGAAAAAGGATTTGATTTCATAATAAAATCTTTATCGGAAATTGATCAAAGTCAACGGCCGGAATTCATTATAGTCTCTGATCAAGGGAATGATCTCTGGAGAAATTACCTCAAAGATTTGGCCACAAGATTAGGAGTGAAATTAACAATCTTAACCATGATTGATGATAATGAACTAATTACTTTATATAATAAAGCTAAATTATTAGTTTATGCCCCTTATTTAGAGCCATTTGGTTTGGTTCCTTTAGAAGCAATGTGCTGTGGAACTCCAATTGTTGCAATTAGAGAAGGGGGAGTAAGAGAAAGTTTGATTCATAATAAAACTGGAATTCTTATTGAACGTGATGTAAAACTTTTTGCTAAAGCTATCTTAGATTTGATTTCTGATGATGAACTAGCTTTTAAGTTTACTAAAAATTCCAAGAAAATCGTTAAAAATTATTGGACATTGAATCATTCAGGACAAAGATTATTAAATCATATGAAACGTGCCATGGACAATTGAAATTAAATTATAAATGAAAAATGTTCTTATATTTTTTAATATGAAACCAAATTTTTAATGAAACCAAATTCTTTAATTTTCAATCGTAAGGAACAAAATAAAAAATTGCATGCTTACCATAATTCAAATAGATTTACTTATTTAATGATAATTAGTTAAACTCACATCGGTAATATTATGGATCCTAGAAAACCCGAAATTAAGAAAAAGGAAAGTTATCCTCTTGTTTCTATCATAACTCCCACATTTAATCATGAAAAGTTCATAGGAACTTGTATAAAAACTGTTCTTAACCAAAGTTATTCTAACTGGGAGATGATCATAATTGATGACGGGTCAACTGATAGAACCGGAGCTATTGTGGCAGAATTTAAAGATGATCGAATAAAATATGTTAAACAGGAAAATATTGGTATTTGGAATCTTCATAAAACCTATAATAAAGCGTTAGATCTGTCTAAAGGAGAATTAATTGCTATTTTAGAGGGAGATGATGCTTGGCCTAGTTACAAACTGGAAGAACAAGTAAAATTTTTTGATAACGATGATGTGATTTTCAGTTGGGGGAGAAAAAATACTATCAACGATAATAATGAAGTTATTTCTTTTGATCTGGAAAATTTTGGAAAATTTTTAAATATGCCCCAAGCAGAACTTACTCGAAGACTTATTATTGCTAATTTTATTCAACCTTGTACAGTTATGATGGATAAACAGGCTTTATTATCTATTGGAGGTTTTTTGCAACATAAAGATACACCTTATGTAGATTATCCTACTTTTTTAGAACTAAGTTTGAAAGGCAGATTTTATCCTTCAGATCGTGTCTTGGGATATTGGAGGAAACATAAGGCACAGGTAACCACTAAACAGGAAACTGATATGAACAGGGCTTTCATGTTTTCAGTAGAATTTTATGAAAAATTGGACTCTTCTTTGAAAAAATCTATAAAATTTAACATGGAAAATAAACTCAAATCACAAAAAATAATCTTAAACGATCAGATCGCTGTTTCTGGAAGATTATCTCTGGTAAAGGGTGATTGGAAGGAGGCATTAACCCATTTTAAAAGTATTTTTTTCGAAAGTAGTTTAAAAATTAAAATTCAATCTTTTATAGGAATCATTTGTGCATATTGTAGAACAGATATGGAATGGTTTGCAGTGATCACGTGTAAACCTAAGATTAGGGATGCTTCAGGGGAGTGGGATACTACATTATTTGATCAGAATGGGAATTTGACTATTTTATTTAAAATTAAAATATTTACTTTGAACTTATTTTCACGTTTAAGAAATAGGCCTCTTTTACATGCTGAAGTTTAGTTATAGATTGTGCAATTTTTATTCATAAAGAATTTTTATATATAATATGAGATATCAACTTTAATTAACTTAAAATCCTTAAAAACAAAGTAAAAAGAAATCTCATTATTTATTTAATGGCCCATGAATAAACATAATAAATAAAGGAAAAATTGAGAAATTTAATGTATAACTATTTCATTTGAGATTTTAAGTAGGTTATCCTATGAGTAAAGTTAAGGTTATTGCAAAGAATGTTGGATTCCTGTTTATTTCTCAAATTATTAGTTACATCATAGGGTTTTTCATCACTTTGTATACTGCTCGTTATTTGGGTACTGAAGGATTTGGTATTTTATCATTAGCTCTTTCCATATCCGCAATTGTGGGAGTATGTTCTGATTTGGGATTCAACTCATTGATTGTTAGAGAGGTGGCAAGGGATAAAAAAGTTGGATCTAAATTCGTTACTAATGTTTTGTTAGTTAAATTAGCATTAGTTATTATTACATTTGGAATTACAGCATTAATTGTTACAGCTCTAAACTATTCAGAACTTGTAAAATCAGTTATTTATGTTATTACAATTTCAGTGATACTTGGTTCCTTTTCGGGTATATTCAATTCTATTTTTCAAGCCCACGAAAAAATGGAGTATTTGGCTTTAGGAACGATTATTAATAGTGTTTTACTGTTTATAGGTACATTTATTGGATTATATTATCATTATGGGATCATTTATTTTGCTTGGATCTACGCGATTTCGAGCAGTTTTGTTTTCATTTACATTTTTTTAGCATATATCTTGAAATTTTCGTTACCAAGTATTGGTGAAATAGATCTGGGATTTTGTTGTATCAATTTTAGAGAGGCTCTCTATTTTGGTATTACCGCAGCTTTAGTATCAATTTATTTTTATGTAGCTTCAATTCTTCTCTCAATTTTTGATAGTAATTATGCCGTTGGTGTTTTTAATGCGGCTTGGAGATTAATTTTTGTTTTTTTATTCATACCGAATGCCATCATTTTAGCACTTTTCCCTGTAATGTCTCGTCATTTCACATCAGCCAAAGATCTTTTAGAATTTGAGTATAACCAAACTTTTAAATATTTATCTGTTATATCAGTTTTTATCTTAGTATATGGATTCATTTTTGCAGAAGAGATAATTAATATCTGTTATGGATCAAATTACATTGATTCTGTAATCACTTTAAAAATTATTATCTTTGTAGTCCCCATTATTTTTTTAACAAGTTTATTCGGTAATCTTCTTGGAAGCGTTAATCGCCAACGGTTTGTTACAATTGTTGCTGTGGTAAATGCCATTATCAATGTAGCCTTTAATATTATATTGATTCCAAAATTAAGTTATATTGGTGCAGCTGCGGTTACTGTTCTAACGGAATCTATTGGATTTTTATTGATGTTTATGTATATATCTAAGTACATATTCAAGATATCAATACTGAATAACTTAATAAAAATTATATTAATAGGGATTTTTCTCTTGTTTGTCTTATATTATTTAAAATCTGAGATTTACTGGATATATTCTGCAATATTTGGTTTTATACTGTATATGGGGCTACTAATTAAGTTAAATGTAATTTCAAAAGATGATATCGAAATATTTAGAAAAAATATTTTGTGATAAAATGACCAAAAAAGAACTTATTAAAACTCAATTTGATTTCGGATGGAAAAAATGGGGAAGTGTTATTCCAGCGTATGCAAAACCTACATTAGATCATCAAAAAGGAGATATATTGGATATTGGGTGTGCTACTTGTGAGTTATACATATATTTAACTAAAAATGGGTGGGATGGTAATTATTATGGTATTGATATTAAAAAATATGAGGAATATGAGTATCCTGATGGTGCAAATTTGATAATTGGAGATCCAATGAAGATAGAATTTCCAGAAGTTGATACAATAATTTTGTATAATATTTTAGAACATTTAGATGATCCTGTTAGTTTACTTGACAAAGCAATTAGTAATAGTAAGAAGAATGTTTTAATAAACATTCCTAAACGAAATGAGGAATTATGGCAATATGGGGTTGTAGAATTTCATCAGCTTGATAAAACCCATAAACATTGTGGATTCTCAACTGAAGAAGTTTATAAATTGTGTGATTTAGCTAATGGGCATATAACAAGTTACAAAGAGCTTGTTGAAATAAAACCTGTTTTCGGTTTGGTTCAATGGGATAACAAATTAGCTAAAGTTTTCATGATCATGTTAAATCGGGGTTCCCTTTTTATATTGAATTTATTATTCTCTTCAAATAAGTTTTACAGTGATATCTGGTGTGAAGTAGTGAAAAAATGAATATTGGAATACTTTCATGGATCCTGGACATACAAAGGACCGGAATAAACAATTACCTCTATAATCTAGTTATGGCAATGATTGAAGATGGTAAATCCAGGGATATATCGCTTATTCACTTTCAAAAATCCAATGATGATATTTATAAAGAGGTAAATGAGGTTATTATTGGTTCTTCCCGTGGAAAGATTATTAATCCTTTGAGCTTATCAAAATCTCTTAAAACTAATGAAATTGATGTTTTACATTTGCCATCCCATATGTTCCCTCAGGTTAGCCCATTTTATATGAATAGTAATGTGAAAAAAGTTCTAACCATCCATGATCTGATTCCATTGTTATACAGTAAGAAACTTCCTTTTCAATATAAATTCTGGACTTTTACACTGAAAATAATTAAAAATAGGCCAGATAGCATAATTACTGATTCAATGAATACAAAAAAGGATCTAATAAATTTTCTTAAGATTCCCGAAGAAAAAATAACAGTCATTCCTCTTGCGCATAATAAAAATTATAAACCTCTTAAAAATCAATCTCTCATGAAAAAGGAACTTGAATTAAAATATAATGTTCCATTCCCATTTATTTTATATGCAGGCTCTATTGAAGTTAGAAAAAATATTTTACTATTAATCAAATCTTTTTATAAGCTCCTTAAAAAAGGAGTCAAATCAAACCTTGTATTAATTGGTTCTCCAGGATATGGTTTTGAAGATATGGTAAAAACCGTCAATGAACTGGGGCTTTCAAAAAATGTATTTTTCTTGGGATATGTCCCAGACCAAGATATGGTAAAATTTTACAATACAGCTGAATTGTTTGTATTCCCCTCATTATATGAAGGTTTTGGATTACCTCCTTTAGAGGCCATGGCTTGTGGGTGTCCAGTGATTACCTCTAACACATCTTCTCTACTGGAAGTTGTAGGAAATGCCGGATTTACATTGGATCCTAATGATTGTAATGCATTTGCAGAATCAATGTATCAAGTATTAACCAATGAAAGTTTAAAAACAGAAATGACTAATAAATCTCTAAAACGCGCTAAATTATTTAGCTGGGAAAAGACAGCAAAGGAAACATGGCAAGTATATGAAGATGTTCTTCAAAAATAATATTAAATAAACAGATAATTAAATTTTATTCATCTTTAAATTCATGTATTTAAGGTTCAAGTGGTGCTTTTATTGAGACCTAATAATAAATCTAAAAGAATATTGTTCTTTAATGCAAAAAGAGAGAAATGTGATAGTAACTCCGCTCATATTGGTCTTGGAATTTTATCTGCAGTACTGAAAAAAAGTGGACATGAAGTAATGGTTGTGGATTACCAATTTAATCCAAATGCACCAGAACCTATAGAAGTTTTTAGAGACTTCAAACCGGATGTCATAGGTTTAACACTTTATACTGCAACCATGAAAGAGGCTGAACGTATCCTGAAACAGATATCTAAATTTGAAAAGCCGGTTATACTTGGAGGGCCTCATGCAACTTTATATTATAATGATTTGCTTGAAATCGCTAATTATGTGGTGATTGGTGAAGCAGAAAATATCATTGTTGAACTGGTTGAAAATGCTGATATTAATGTTAAGGGTGAAATTATTCGGTCTGAACCTCCGGATCCTGAAAAATTACCCTTTCCAGATTTTAAAACATTTTTAGGTCATGAAGAGTTGTATATATATCCATTATTAACTAGTAGGGGATGCCCTTATAATTGCAGTTTTTGTGCTGTAAGATTGGTTTCAACCCGAAAGTGGAGAAATAGAAATATTGAAAATTGTATTGAAGAGTTGATCCAAGCTAAGAAGGAGTTCAAAAAAATGGGAATGGTAGTTGTTTATGATGATAACGCCATGTTCCGTAAAAAGCACATTATAAAATTCTTAAATCGGTATTTGGAGAGTGACATCAATTTACCCCTAAGTATAATAAATACTCGGGCAGATGGGATTGATGATGAGATTTTATCTCTATTAAAACAAGCTGATTGTCCTTCAATAGGTATTGGTGTTGAATCAACCCATCCTGAAGTTTTTAAAAATATTCACAAGGGAGAATCTTTAGATGATATAACTAAAGCAGTGAATTTGATAAAAAAACATAAATTACCTCTTGCTTTGTGCTTTGTCATTGGTTTAGCTGGTGATTCACTCCAAAAAACTAAATGTTCCATAGATTTCGCTAAAAAAATAAAACCTGACCACATTTACTGGAATATGATTACACCGTTTGAAGGTACTGAAATTCGTGAGTGGTATGATAATCATGGTAAAGTGTTTGATTTGACTAACCATTCCTCCTGGGTGGATGGAGATTTCATGTGCGAAGAACCATGTGCGGAAACACCCGAATTTACCATTGAAGATCGTAAAAAAGCTTATATGATGGCTATATTAGAAACAAATGATACAAGACTCAGTATAGGAGATATAATGAGAGTCTATCCTTATGTAAAAGAATATGGTTTGTATAATGAATTTTTTAGATGGATTCCAAAAAGTTTGTGGAAAACTTTAAAGAAACCTTTTGTTTTTTTAAATGAATTGATAAAAATCTACCGTGAATTAGGTTTAAAATTATTTGTTAAGAAGAGCTTAAATAAAATTCGCGGATAGATGTTTATTTATAGAGTAATAACAGGGTTATGGGTTATCTAATTTAATATCTTCCCCAGAATTTTCTTTTTTATTATCTTTTTTATCATTTTTAGATTGACCACGTTCCAATGCTATCTCCCGGACTAAATTGCTTATTTCCCCTTCAACATTTTCAATGAGGTTGTATATTTTGAATATAAAATAATAACAGCCTATGAGGCCTATGATTAGGATAAGGTCTAAACCTCGTCCGATTCCAGTTATACTGGCCAGGGCTGATGTGGTGTCAGGATCGATTGAAAAAATAATTAAAAGCAACCAGATAGCAATCCATACTATTAACATGTTAAAAGACATTTTCCCGTCTTTAAACCTTAAAAAAGTTATTAATATCCCAATTATTCCTATAATTATTCCTATGTACTGGTACAATATCATTGAAACGCGCTCCTGTTATTTGAAAACATTTCTAATTAGCCTGGCCAATATTTTTAAACCCACCCTGGTGTTAGTGCCCTTAGAGAGTGAGTAATCAGTGTAAATAGTGGTTATGGGTACTTCGACCATGCGCAGATGTTTTCTCCCTACTTCCCCAATTATCTCGGAAGAAACTCCGTAATCTCGGGAGTGGAGTTCCATTAAACCCGCTGCTTCCCTGTTAAATGCACGGAGACCTGATTGAGAATCCTCAACATTCTTTCCATAAAAAATGATAGTGATTAAGTTCATCACCACGTTCCCGAACTTCTTATGAAATGGCATCTCATTGAAGTTCCTCTTCCCAATCACCACATCTGCTTCATCATGGATCAGGGGCTGGCAGAGGGGAAGAATGTCCTGGGCATGATGTTGACCATCAGCATCAAAGGTAACGATTATAGTAGAGTCATGGGTAAGTGCAGCTTCAATTCCGGTTCTCAAGGTCGCTCCCAATCCTCTGTTAATAAGATGCCGGTATAAACTTACCTGGGATGGATACTTCTTTAAAAAATTCAGGGAAACTTGGTAGGTGTTATCAGTGGAACCATCATCAACCACAATCAGATTAAAACCAACATCAATCAATTCTTCCATAACATCTTTAATGGTTTTTTCTTCATTGTAAGCAGGTAGCACGATGTATATGCCTTTTTGTCTCTCTGATGATTTAAGGGGTTTGGTGTCTTTCAAATCTAATTCTCCCTGTGATTAGAAAGTTAACATAATTGTATTGATTATAAAATGTTTATTGATTAAGAAGTTTAATGATTATGAAAGTTTAATTTTCATTGATTTTCATGGCCAGTTCTGCTACTCTCTTACCAAGGTTACGAGAGGTTTGAAGGCCCACTTCATCACTTTCTGAGGCTTCTTTGGCACTTCCAACTCCAGTTCCACCATAGTGAGCCAGGGGAGCACCATCCCCCACAATTACAACATCATGGATCAGTAGAAAGTCGTGGATAGCAGATATTGTAGTTTCTTGACCACCGTTACGTGATCCTCCAACAGCAATTGCCCCACCAACCTTATTTTTCAATTTGAAATCCATACGGAGAGGTCTTGACCTGTCTATTAACATTTTTAGCTGAGAAGTAACACTACCAAAGTAAACAGGACTACCTATGATCAGCCCATGGGACTCCCTTATTTTTTCCAGTATTCCACCCATATCATCATATATAGCACATTCTCCAGTTGCTTTACATATGTCACAGGCAATACATGGTTCAATTTCAGCAGTTCCCAATTTTATGAGTTCTATCTTGGCTCCAGCATCTTTAGCAGATTGAAGAGCTTCTGTTACCAGATTTTCAGTGTTACCATTACTACGGGGACTTCCCACAATTCCAATGATCTTGACCAATTCGACATCTCCTGAAATTTCAATTTATAGTTAAATTTATTGATGTAATTCATGTACATTTAAAAACTTTAACCATTTGAAAACATATTGTATTAGTAAACCTAATTATGTAAAAATGATTTTAATTAAATATATGCACAAATTAAGTATGTACATAGTTTTTAAGTAATTGTATGTTTAACTATACTTTACATTTTTGTCCGTTTAACTAAATTTTAACAAAAATTTTATCTTTAATCCGTTCAATGAATCTCGTTACATAGTCATGTTTTAATATATATCTCTTAAATTTTATCTCTATCTTCAAATTAAAAAAAAATGCATATTCGAATCTCCAAACTTATTTGAATCTTTAAAGTAACCCATAGCAATATAATTTAATCTTGCTTGCAATTATAATTTAATCAAGCGTACTGAGTTAAATCAATATTATTATAATATTGAACATTGACTCATTTGTATCGAAAAATTTACTCATTTAAAAATTTAAGGTAATTTAAAAAAATTTTAAGAGTTTTCTTCTATGGAAAAGAACAAAAATTCATTTTACACTCCTTTGACTCCTGAAGAAAGGGCCATGGACATAGTAAGGGAATGGTCATTAAAAGAGAAAAAAGGAGATAAAAATGCACGCAAGTGGGCTGCTCTAAAAATTAAAGATTTTTTGGTGGAAACCTCCGATGGTACTTACACTTTGCAGTCTGAAGTGATGAATGAGTCTCGAGAAACAATGCACACTACTCATGGTGCCTTTCGCGAGGCCCGTGAGAAATTCGCTCAACCTGCAAATCTGAGGGGCAAGAAAAAGATTGCGATTCTGGATATTTGCAGTGGACTGGGAATTAATGCAATAGCAGCTCTGGAACAGGTCCTAGACCTCCTGTGGGAAGGTAAGATAAAACAGTTGGAGATGGATCTGGTGGAAATATCGTGGGAAGTTTTAGCTGCAACCCTCTTAATACCATGTCCTTTAAAAAATAAACCCTCTAAAGATAATCCTTCAGATAATCATTCAAAAAATAATCCCTCAAATCCTCATTCAATAGAAGCCTATCACATAATTCGAAAAGTTATAGAAAATTACTTAATAACTTCAGGATTACTGTCATTTCCATGCGAGATGAAAGAAATTCCATCCAGTGTGGATATCCGTTTGCACTGTAAGGATGCTCGGAAAATGATAATGGAACGTTCAGAAACCCAGTGCTATGATGCCGTATTTTTGGACCCTTTCAGTCCTCATAAATCTCCCGAGCTTTACAGCCAAGAATTTTTAGCTAAACTTGGAAGCTTACTTAAAAAAGAGGGGGTTATTATAACCTACACTTCTGCAGCCCCAGTGCGATACGCACTCATTGATACTGGCCTGGAAATAGGAGAAGGACCTGCTTTGGGAAGAAGTGGTGGAACAATTGCTTCTTTCACATTAAACAGAATTCCCAAATCTTTGAACCAAAGCGATGAGCGCATGATTGCACTGTCTGATGCTGGAATTCCCTTTAGGGATCCGGATCTAAACTCTTCAACTGATGAAATAATTCAAAAAAGACAGCTTGAGAGGATGGCTTTAAGGGGTCACTATAAAATGGCATCAACCGTTAAAGCACCGGTTTATCTGGCCAGTGATCTGGAGGATATGAAAATTAAAAGACGGGTGCTCAAACATCTGGAAAAATTTAATATCAACGATTTAAATTCATTAAAAGCTCGTTATCTGGTGTGTCCCCAGTTTTCAAATTGCATATGTTGTTGTGGCCAGGAGGAACTTTCAACTTCCAGAGAAAGGATCAAAGAGATGGAGAAAAGATTAAAGATAGTAGCTGAGGGTAATTTTAAAGATGAGTAATTTTAGTGATTATAAGAATAAAAATAAGTATAAAATTAAATAATATATTCATTAAACAGTATTGTAATTAAAAATTAGAGAATATTCTATTTGAGTTACAGTTATTGATTGATATTGAGTTTATTAAAATTCTGTTTATTAGAGATATTTTTATAAGGTGAAAAATTTGAGCTTTGAAATAAAATATAAAGATGCAAGGGGCCGAGTGGGAACCCTTAAAACACCACATGGAACCATAAAAACCCCCGCACTCATGCCAGTTATACACCCCGGAAAACAAACCCTCCAGGTTGCTGATTATGGAGCAGAGGTTGTGATCACCAATGCCTACCTTATCTATAAAAATGAGGATCTAAGGGAAATAGCACTGGAAAAAGGTGTTCATGAGTTAATTGACTTTTCAGGACCAATAATCACAGATTCTGGATCCTTTCAGCTATCGGTGTACGGAGATGTTCAGGTTTCCAATCAGGAAATAATTGAGTTTCAGGAAAAAATAGGGACAGACATTGGAACATCTCTGGATATACCCACCCCTCCATCAGTTAAACGTGAACGTGCAGAGAGAGAACTGGAAATCACACTCCAGAGAGCCATTGAATCACTGGAAATCCGGGATGAATTGATGCTTAACTCAGTGGTGCAGGGCTCCACCTTCCCGGACCTGCGTAGCAAGTGTGCTGATGCACTGGGAGAAATGGATTTCCAGGTCCACCCCATTGGAGCGGTGGTTCCGCTCATGGAATCCTACCGTTATAAAGAGTTAGTGGAAGTGGTTATGGCTTCGGTGAGCCATCTACCTGATTCAAGACCCCGCCACCTTATGGGTGCCGGTCACCCCATGATCTTCGCTCTGGCAGTGGCCATGGGCTGTGATCTTTTTGACTCAGCAGCGTACATATTATATGCTGAGGATGATCGTCTTTTAATGCCTAATGGAACATTAAAACTGGAAAACCTCTATGAAATGCCCTGCTCCTGTGAAGTGTGCACCAGTTACACTCCAGAACAACTGAGGCAAATGGAAAAAGCTGAAAGATCCGAATTACTGGCCATACATAATTTAAGAGTGAGTCTTGCCGAGATGAGAATGATCCGCCAGGCTATAGTGGAAGGAAGTCTCTGGGAACTGGTTGAGCAGCGTTGCCGAGCCCATCCATTCCTCCTGGAAGCACTGCGCACTCTTAAAAATTACCAGGAAGACCTGGAAAAATACGATCCTCCCTACAAGAAATCCGCATTTTTCTACACTGGATCTGAATCCTTAAGTCGTCCAGAGGTGTACCGACACCTCAAAAGAATTAAAAGAATACCTTCTAAAAAGAGCGTATTACTGCTTCCCCGGGGCAGTAAACCATATTCCGAACGGCTTTATGATATTCCCGAAAGATTCTATCGGATTATCAGTAAGGAAAATGCCAGTGAACAAGAAAGTTTCACTGGACCAGATAGTGTCATTGATCAGGAAGATATGCAGGTAACAGTGGTTGATGTGCCATTTGGGGTGATCCCACTGGAACTGGATCAGGTATATCCCCTGGCCCAGAATGAATCACCGGATAGTTACGATGAAGATTCACTTAAAATGGTTCGAAATATTCTTTCTGATTATCTGGAAGGTTTTGACCAGATCATACTTAGTGAAGAAGTAGTGGAAACATTCTCCCTAACTAAAAAACATCTAATGGAGGAATACCATTTCCCTAAACCATTGAACATAGTGGTGGATGAAGAGAAAAGAGTAAAAATGATTGCAGATTACCAGTTCGGAGCTGGTGCAGGGGAAGGTATTTTCAATGGGGACTTGAAGATTGTTAAAAGCAGGAAGACCGGTAAAATACGTCATGTTTATGATGGTGAAGAACTTATTGCCACTTTAAGGGCCAGTGATGGTGTTTTTGTCATGGCCAGGGAAGGTGCTCGCCGGTTGCATCGATATCTACCCTACCCCAAAAACAGGGTGGTGGTTAATGAGGATGCGGAACCATTTGCCCGGGAAGGAAAAAGTATATTTGCTAAATTCGTTATAAATTGTGATATAGATATCCATGCAAAGGAAGAAGTTTTGATAGTGAATGAACAAGACCAACTCCTGGCCTTTGGAAAGTCAATATTAAATGGAAAAGAGATACTAGATTTTAACACTGGTCAAGCAGTAAAGACAAGAAAAGGAGGCTTTTAATGTTACCCAGCGCAGGCATGAACCCCAAACAATTAAAACAGATGCAGAGAGCCATGAAACAGATGGGCATGGACACAAAAGATGTTAAAGGTGTCAGTGAAGTAATCATTAAATTTAAAAATAAAGAACTGGTAATTACTAATCCCAAGGTTAACCTCATGAACTTCATGGGTCAGGATACTTACCAGATATCTGGAAAAAGCACAGAAAGAGCAATTGAAACTGAACTTATAATACCAGATGATGATGTGGATCTAGTAGCCACCCAGACTGGTGTCAGCCCGGAAGAAGCCAGGAAAGCCCTTGAAGAAACTGGTGGTGACCTGGCCGAGGCTATACTGAGGTTAAGCTAAATGGCATTAATTGCCCATATTTCTGATATGCATGTAGGGGCATTGGCTTTTCACGAGGAGCTGATGCTGGATGCCATTGACCGGATTAACAATATGGGGGTTGATGCTACCATAGTTACCGGTGATTTAACAGATAATGGCTATTACAATGAGCTGAAACTGGCTGCAGAATACCTTGGACAGTTCAAAACACCACTTTTGGTGGTACCTGGAAACCATGACTCCCGCCATCTGGGAAACATTGGCTTTGAAGAAATTATAAAGGAACGATACGGTACACTCAAGGTTAAAAATCATGGTTTCAAGGTAATTGGACTGGACAGCAGTGAACCCGATCTCAACTATGGTAAGGTGGGCCGGTCACAGCAAAGCTTCATGGAAGATGCTATGAAAAATGCATCAAAGGAAGGTTTATTCAAAATCATTGCATTACACCATCACATTATTCCTGTACCCCGTACAGGCCGTGAAAGGAATGTTTTAAGTGATGCTGGTGATATATTAATGTCATTGATAGAAAATAAAGCAGACCTGGTCCTATCCGGGCATAAACATGTTCCCCACACATGGATCGTTCATGAAACTGTCTTTGCCACTGCTGGAACAGTTTCTTCCTTTAAACTCAGGGGGAAAGATACACCCTCCTTTAATACAATTAATATAGATGAAGAACATATAGATATCCTCTTGAACACTGCCGATGGTGAAACCCACCCTCTGGCAAAGTATGAAAACAGGTGTAGGTGATTGATTGCAGGTAATTGTGGATGCATCTAACGTAGCCCACTTCGGAAAAAAGGATGGACAACCCAGCCTAGCTAAATTGCTGAAATCAGTAAAGGCACTGGAAAAATTAGGATACCATCCTATTCTCATCGCTGATGCGTCGCTCAGACACGAAATCGATGAGAAGGAAGAATTCAACAAACTCCTTGATGAGGAAAAAGTGCACCAGGTGCCCTCAGGCACCAACGCAGATCACTACATCCTGAATCTGGCTGAAGAGGAAGATGCTAAAATATTATCCAATGATGCCTTCCGTGAGTTTTACGATGAATTCAGGGATATTAACAGTCGCAGAATTCCATATAGCTTTAAAGGGGACAATATAGTAATAGGGAGTTCTGCTCAGCCTAAAAAGATCAAAAATATCCTGCAAAAAATTTCTACCCAGACCCTTTCTGAGTTTGAGAAAAAGGGTTATGATTCATATAAACTTAAGAAAAATAAGAAACTTTCTGGTATTGCAGTTGCTAAAGAGGCAATCGATCGCATATCCAAGACTAAAGATGAGGGTATAGATTCTAAAATTGAAGGAATGTTCATGAAAATACCCCTGTTTGATAAGGTCATGAAGATGGTGGAAGATGCTGAAAGAACCAGTGACTTCATCATATTTGTACTGGTCAGTCCTCGTGACTACCGGGATGCAGTAAGAAATGCAGGTAACATTGCAGTGACTGTAGGGGACCGTTTGAAACTAGACCATGCCCCACTGGTGGCGGTTCGTAACGATTTATTCACCAAACCAGGGACTTTCGAGCTGAATATTATTTACTCTGATGAAATACTGGAAGAATCACCATTTGATGTGAATATCACCATAAATGATCATGACTACTCCTTTGTTAAGAAAAACTCCCGAAATATAGCCAGTACAGTCGCTGCACGGTTAGGGACTTGGAAGTTCCCCATAGTATCAGTAAAACCGAGCATGCTGATGGAAAAACCCGGACACTATGATATAAATCTGGACAAGGGAGGAGACAAGTAGATGGCAGGCAATTACCTGTTGAGAACGTTATTCGGGTTCCTATTAAAACACAGGGTTTTAAGTATTGGTACAAAATATTACCCTACCAATGAGAAGGAAACAGAATATGTGGATATGGTGAATTACACCCGTACTATGCTCCTGGAAGTAGAACGAGCCAATATAACTACGGAAAACATATTCCATAACCTTTTAAAAGAAGTGGGACGAGGGAACATACCCGAAAATCGCAGATTTGTTGAAATCAAACCTGCTGAGAATAATGTAAATGAATATGCATTATTAAGTAACATCATTATGGGTAGCGACCGTTACCTTTATGTGGAAGTATTTGGAGGTAATAAGGGAATTATCGACCAGTTCGTTCAATTTATCCAGAAAGAAAAGGGTACAATCGTTGAACGAAGTAACACCGAAATTGTTTCCAGGCTTCTATCCAAAAACGATGCCATAAGAGTAGGTGTGGAATTAATTAAAATGGGAATGGAAAAGCAGATCGATGTTAGGGCAGCTGCGGGAATGACTGGAGCTGCATCCATTGAAAGATCCATTAACCTCAACAAACAAATTGGAGAAACTTCAGGAGTAGGATTCACCAAACTGGGTGGTGAATTTGCAATCGTTTTCTCCAGTAAGATAACTAAACTGGAAGGGACACCCGCAGTTTACGATAATTATCTCTTCATTGATGCCTTTGACTCGACTCAGTTCATTGAAGACCAGGGTCGTGACCGGCTGGTGGAGATCATGAATGAAGTCAAAGATTTCATTGAAAAAGAATGTAAAGGCAGAATTGAAGGATACCGTGAAGGAGGGGATGACTTAATTGCCAATTTACCCACCAAAGATGCTGCACTCCGTGCTGGTATCGACTCAGCATGGCATGCCCTCAATAACGGTGCCAGATTAAGGGTTGGAATAGGTAAAAGTCGTCGAGAAGCCGGTGAAAGAGCCCAAATGGCTGATGACATTAAAATATGGAACAACTCACCAGTAATGGTCTTTGATCTGGCCGATGGAATATATGCTTACTATATACCCTCAGAGTTCAGTCGTGCGGTTATTGAATTCATGCAGGAGAAAACCGGTCGCATAGTTCTGATATTCGTCTTTGTCTTTGTGGTTACACTTATTGGTTGGAATATTGGATACTGGGAGTTTGGACTGGTGGCTATAGGACTGGCTTTGCTCTATGCCCTTACAGCATGATAAATCCATTAGGTAAAATTCATTAGATTATAATCCATTTAAATGTAATTCATTAGATTATAATCCATTAGATTATAATCCATTAGATAATTATCCATTTAAATTATTTATTGATTGTAAATTATGTTATTTAAGGGATGAATCCTTTTTAGCCCCCTTGCTTACTAACTTACTTAAATTGTAGAAGTAAGATTTAATAAAGGTTGATTATATGAAAGAAGAATTAAAGGGAAAAGCAGCGGTTGCCCTGATAATATCCTTAATTGCATTTGGATGCGGAACCGGGGCTAGTATGTTTTCTGGCTTAAACTTTGACAAGACGAACTCCACTGGTTTAAATATCAGCACACCAAGTCAATTACCTGTTGTTTACAATGTAAAAAACACTACTCCAAATACAACTACCAACACTCAATCTCCTGTACAAACGCAATCATCTCCAAGTTCAGATACAGTTTACACTGAACCTAATACCAACCCTACAAATTCACAAACCAACACAACTTCGAATACCACTAAGACACCTTGACTAGGCATTATACCTTGACATTAGGGCTCTGAGCACTGTGACATAATGATAATAAACACCGTGACTTTAACCATGACTGATGACCATAAGCCTCTTATTAAATAAACAAATGGTGAAATCAACAGATAAAATAGGAATCAATAGATAAAATAATTTATGATTTTAGATTTCCAATCATTAATATAGATTACCAACATTAATTTTTTAAGAAAATTAAGTAAGTAGATTGATGGACGGGTGGGATGACGCATGAAAAAAATTGAAGGTGGGATATGTTCAGTGGAAGGAGTGAAGGCAGCTGGGGCCTGTGAAGATAATTATGGAGTAGCAATTATCCATTACCCTGGAAGTAGTGCTGCAGCGGTGTTTACCAAAAATGAAGTTCAAGCCGCCCCTATTATTATCACCCGTGAATCAGTTAAAGACGGAAAAATCTCAGCAATTGTTGCCAACAGTGGTAATGCCAACTGTTTCACCGGTAAAGAAGGTATTGATCATG
Source organism: uncultured Methanobacterium sp. (assembly GCF_963666025.1). Taxonomy (NCBI): domain Archaea; kingdom Methanobacteriati; phylum Methanobacteriota; class Methanobacteria; order Methanobacteriales; family Methanobacteriaceae; genus Methanobacterium; species uncultured Methanobacterium sp. The sequence continues at coordinate 2,904,031 of NZ_OY762552.1, forward strand.
CTAAGATCATGACTTTACAAGTTGCTGAAGAACTCAACATCCCCCAGGCAGATGTTGCAGTAGCTTCTACTGGAATCATCGGCCGCCAATTACCAATACCCATCATCAGCAAACTCATCACTGACGCCCTGCGAAGACTTGAAAGTTCCCCTGAATCATCGAGAAATGCTGCAGAGGCTATAATGACCACTGACACTTACCCAAAGGAATTTGCAGTTGAAACCACCTTGAATAACGGGGAAACCATCCGTATTGGGGGTATCACCAAGGGTTCGGGAATGATCGCCCCTAACATGGGGACCATGCTTTCTTTTTTAACTACGGATATTGAAGCTGACCCCAAAGAACTTGAAAAGGCATTAAAGGAATCTGTTGAAAAAACATTTAACATGGTGGTTGTTGATGGTGACCAGAGCACCAACGACATAGTTACTCTATTATCCCGACCTGGACATGGAAACATTGACGAAAACTTCCAGGAAGCACTGGACTACCTGTGCAGTGAACTGGCCAAGATGATGGCCAAAGATGGTGAAGGTGCAACTAAATACATGGAAGTAGAAGTCAAAGGTGCTAAAACATTAGATGAAGCCCGAATTGGCGCAAAATCAATTGTAAAGTCACCTCTTGTAAAAACTGCCCTTTTTGGAGCTGATCCTAACTGGGGCCGTATAGTGGCAGCGGTGGGATACTCCGGAGCCAGCATGGACGAAGATACCATAAGCGTCCGCTTAGAAGAAGGGGAACGATTTGTTGATATTGTGGATAATGGCAAAATAATGGCCTTTGAAGGGACCGAAGAGCTTGAACTGGCTGAAAGTATAATGGAACGGGAAGAAATAAAAATAACCGTTGACCTGGCCATTGGAGATTTCAATGCAACTGCTTATGGTTGTGACCTCAGTTATGACTACGTACGCATAAATTCTGAATACTCCACCTGATGCAATTAAGGTCTATAAAGACACTTTGCAAAAATAATTCAATTTATTAAAACTATTAAATAACTATTTAAACGATTAATAAACGAAATATCCATATTAAAAGTTTATAGGGTTTGAAAAAAATGAAAGTGATGATTATAGGTGCAGAAGGAATGTTAGGACATGATCTGGAAGATATTTTGTCTTCTGAGCATGATATAAGCACTACTACTATTTACACTCTGGATATAACTGACATTGATAAAACAATTGAAACAGTGAAAAATATCAACCCTGATGTGGTGGTGCATGCTGCAGCTTTCACCGATGTTGATGGCAGTGAATCCAATGTTGATTTAGCATACAAGGTAAATTCACTTGGAACCCGGAATGTGGCTGTGGCCTGCCGTGAAGCAGACAGTGCACTGGTTTATATATGCACAGATTATGTGTTCGATGGAACCAAAGGCACCCCCTACCGTGAATATGACCAGACAAACCCACTGAGTGTTTACGGACAGACCAAACACCAGGGAGAAGTTTACATCCGTGATATCCTGGATAAATTCTACATTGTCAGGACTGCATGGTTATATGGTTATCATGGCCCTAACTTTGTTACCACCATGCTAAAATTAGCAGAAAACCATGATAGTTTATCTGTGGTCAGCGATCAAATTGGAACTCCCACCTACACTGTGGATCTGGCTAAGGCCATTAACCAACTCATTAAAAAACCGGCTTATGGTATTTACCATGTAACCAACAGTGACCATTGCTCCTGGTATGAATACGCCCAGTTGATCTTTGAAAATGCAGGCATTGAAATTGATTTAAAACCAGTGACCACTGAAGAATTCGGTAGTCCAGCCCCCCGACCGTTATATTCTGTTCTGGATAATTACAACTGGAAAATGGAAGGTTTCCCAGAGATCAGAAGTTATAAAGACGCTCTAAAAGAGTATATGGGACTTTTATAGTCCCTGAAAAATCTTTATTTGAATTATAAATCTTTTTTTAATTTTAACTTCATTTATTATTAATTTTTATTTTTAATTTAAACTCTTCTTTTTTAATTCTAATAATTTACTAACCCCAAATCTATTTATCTTACTCAAATCATTTTTTTTTTGAATGAGTGTATATTTCAAAGAATTTGTAATAAAAAAATGGGTTAATTTAAAAAAGAAAGATTATTTTATTTAATTTGGATGGAAAAAAGATATTTAGAGGGATAACTTGGATATTCTTTCCATGGCTTTTCCTGTATTTTCCAGGGTGTTAAAGGCAGTTAATCTAAGATAACCCTCACCACTAGGGCCGAATCCCACACCCGGAGTTCCTACTATATGGGCTTCATCCAGTAAAAGGTCAAAGAATTCCCATGAATTCATATCACCGGGAGTTTTAACCCAGATGTAGGGGGAATTAACTCCACCATAAACTCTTAAACCAATATCTTTCAAGCTGTTCCGGATTATGGATGCATTTTGCATGTAGTAATCAATGGACTCCCTGATCTCAGCACGTCCTTCAGGTGAGTAAACTGCACAGGCAGCCACCTGTATTGGATAGGAAACACCGTTGAACTTGGTGGTCTGGCGACGGTTCCAGAGACTGTTAACTGAATGTGGGTTACCTGCACTGTCAAAGCCCATAACTTCCTTAGGAACAACAGTGTAAGCACAGCGGGTCCCGGTGAAACCAGCATTTTTAGAAAAGCTCCTGAATTCAATGGCCACTTCACGAGCACCTTCAATTTCATAGATACTGTGTGGAATGTTATCTTCCTGGATGTAAGCTTCATATGCAGCGTCAAAGAGAATGATTGAATTGTTTTCACGGGCGTAATCCACCCACTGTGCCAGCTGTTCAGTGGTCAGTGCCATGCCAGTAGGATTGTTGGGGAAGCATAGATAAATCAGGTCCACTGGTGTTTCTGGAAGTTCTGGGATAAATCCATTCTCTTCAGTACAGGGAATGTAAACCAGTTTCTGGTAACGACCATCATCCATCATGGGACCGGTTCTTCCAGCCATGACATTGCTTTCCACATAGACTGGATATACTGGATCAGTAACTGCCACGGTGCTGGATAGGTCAAATATTTCCTGAATGTTACCCGTATCACATTTGGCACCATCACTGACGAAAACTTCATCAGATGATAGATCAATTCCACGGGGGACGTAATCATTTTTTATAATTTCTTCAATCAGAAAATCATAACCCTGCTCTGGACCATAACCCCGGAATGTTTTTGCATCACCCATTTCATGCACTGCTTCTGTAAATTTTTGAGTAACTGCTTTAGGTAGGGGTCGGGTTACATCTCCGATACCCATCCTGATTATATCTGCATCGGGATTATCCTTCTGGTATTTTTCAACTCGCTGGTTGATTTCAGAAAAAATATAGTTGCTTTTAATTAACAGATAGTTTTCATTGATTTTAACTGCCATAACTAACACTCCTACTGTTTTTATGATGGTTATATAGCAAATTCAGTACTTTTTTTTTAGAAAAATAATCTATTTTCAAACTGATTCAAATTATCTTTCAAACTGATTGAAATTATCTAATTTCTTTATCTACTTTGAACTTGCCGCTATTTATCTTTTTTTTCAATATTTTTCTCCCCGGGTATCTAAACATAACGGGTTTATTAAGGTGAATAAAGGTTAATATATTATATATGTCGATTTTTCACTTAATATTAATCAATTCAACATATTATTCTTAATTTCATTTAAAACATACGTAAAATCATTAGCTGAAGAGAATCAGCTTGTTTATATGTGGTATTGACATAAAACTAAATATAGTACAGTTAAGATATATTCAATTGATGGCATAGAGTAATAAATTAAAAATATAACCGAAATAACCTACGATAATATTTTAGGGGATAGTGCAATTAGATTTGAAGTAGTAATTTAAGGATAAGGGATTATTATTGCCTTTAGATGAGATTTAAATCAAATTTTGCTTTATAAACTTAAAGTATATTTATGGGGAAGAGCAATTTAATTGTGGAGAATTTAACATGAAGTGTGTCGTAATAGGTGCAGGTAACGCTGGGCGACCAGCAGCCAGGATTTTAAATTATGCTGGTCACCAGGTTCAAATAACAGATGAAAAGGAAATGGAGGAATTCCCAGAGAGTGTGCAAAAAACTCTCCATAAAATGGCAGAAGAAGGTGTAGATCTACAATTGGGATGGGATGACCCTACTAATATTGAAGATGTGGATGCAGTGTACATTTCTCCAAACATACCTAAAGATTCTCCAATCCGACATTACTTGATTGATAATGAATTAAAATTAATTATAAATCAGGATATTGCTAAAATAATGGATACTGCCATAAATAGTGATGTAATTGGAGTAACCGGGACCTTGGGAAAAACCAGCACCACTCATATAATCTCTGAAATCTTTGAAAGTGCCGGATACAATGTCTGGACCTGTTCATCCCTTTCTGGCAATTTACTCAGTGAAGTGATTGTGGATGGGATCATCAATGGTGATCACCTTAAATGCGATATTGCGGTTTTAGAATTACCCCATGGTACTATTCGTCTTTTATCTGAGTTAAAACTTAAAGTGGGTTTAATAACCAATATTTATTCGGACCATCTATCTGAGTTTGAAGGTTCCTTGGAAAAATATATCAATAGAAAGTTAATGATAGTCCCCTCCAGTGAAATGATAGTTGCTAGTTCCCAGTGCAGGGACAAACTCCCGGAGCTCAGTGTGTTATATTACTGCTCACAGAACAGTGATTGTGATGTTTCAGGTTACCTTAAAGAGGGGAATATTGGAATTAAATATAAATTAAAAGGGCGTGAAGGGGAATTTGAAACAGAATTCAACCTAAAAGGATATTACTTTGAAAACTCCCTTGCAGCTGCTACTGTTGCTTTAGCTTATGGTTTAAAAGAAGAATCCATCCAGAAAGGTTTAATGAAGTTTAAAGGAATTCCTGGACATTTAGAATACATTGGTAATTATTCGGACCGTGAAATTCATTTCGATGCTGCTTTCGTCCCAGAAGGAATTATTTCTACTTTAAAACAGTTTTCACAGGAGAAAGAGTCTGATTTAATAATATTAATTGACAATCCTGACAGTACCAATCCCAGAGACAAGCTGGAAATAGGAAAAGTACTGGGAGAATATGCCCAGGTAATCATTGCCAGTGGATATAATGAAACCACGGGTATTCTGGACATGAAATCCGCACATGAAGTACTGGAAGGAGCAAAAGATTCTGATGCACTTAAAATAGCCACTGAAGACATGGTTACTGCGGGTGAATACGCTATTAAACATTCAAAACCTGGAGATATCATATTGCATATCGGTCCAGGTGCAATAACCAATTATGAAGATCTAAAATCAAAAATGATGAAGGGAATAGAAGAGGGGTGCAAAAAATATTCTTAAAATAGGAGATATAGGTTTTTCTTGGCCCAAATGTTCATCTCAAAGGTTCCTTTTTTAATAAACATTTTTTTATTCTTTCCCTATTCTTATAGAATTCTTGAAAAATGTTAAGAACCAAATTTAACAATTAAATTATTATTATAGAGTTAATAAAGTTTTTAAGGAGTATTAATGGTTTTTTAGATTTAACACGATTTTTTCATAATTACTCCTCCCTATTTGGCAATAGTTTGAGTGATAAAAAATGGTGGAATAATGTGTCTTTGGAAAAGAATTATTTAGATGAAAAAACATGATTTTAAAAAACATGATTAAAAAGGTCTTCTAGAAGTTTTCATACAGGTGTAAAAAAATGGGATATTTGATATGTCAAGAATGTGGTGGCTATTATAAACTTGAAAAAGGCGAATCAAAAGAAGATTTCGTCTCTTGTGAATGTTATGGTTCTTTAACATACGTTGAGTATATTGATGACTATTTACATGAAAATAATAAGTCTAATAAAGATTTTCCTGAAAATACTCAGATTAAATCAAGTAATAGTCAATCTGCTAACGATGTTAAACCTAATAATTTATTGCATAATTCTGATTCCACTTCTGAGGATGTTTTTGAAGGTGTAATCCCTCAAAAAAAAGAAATATTTGAATCCTCAGGTTTTTCATATTTCAGGGGTTCTGAAGAGAGTTCATCTGTAAAAAATAGAGCTTATTACCGGAAAATTAGTTCTAAAAATATAAAGCCTGATATAAAAAAATTAAAGCTTATTAAAGATGTTAACGGCATTATTGAAGCCCTAAGTTACAATGATCCAGAGGTTAAACTTGAATCTGTCCAGGCACTGGGTGCTATGGGTGATGAAAGGGCTTTGAAACATCTGGATAAATTAAAGAACGAAGAAAAGGGTATCCTAAAAACTTATGCTGAAAATGCAATTTCTCACATAGAATCCAAAAATAAAGGATTTAAATCCAAAAACCGTGCTTATTACCAAAAAGAGTATAATAAAGAAACTGCTAGAAAATCTGATGAAAATAAACAGAATGATCGAATTAGTAATCCTATTGATCAAACTATAAACAACATTAAGGAAAGAACATCAATTAAAACTCCCAAAACATCCAATGATTCTCATCACGAGGATATAAAACGTGTTGTGAAGGGTAGTGCTGGTGAAAAAGGCACAATATCTGAGGATAAAATTGCGCAGACTCAAGATATTCCTGAATCTAAAAATATTTTCAGGACCAATAATCCTCCTGGGGCTAATGATACCTCTAGGGTTAAGGATACCTCTAGGGTTAAGGATACTTCTAGGATTAAGGGTGCTTCTGGGGCTAAAGATATTTCTAGGACTAAGGATACTTCTAGGACTAAGGCTGCTTCTAGGACTAAGGATACTTCTAGGACTAAGGCTGTTTCTGGGGCTAAAGATACTTCTGGGATTAAGGATGGTCCTACGCTTAAAGATGTTTCAGCGACAAAAGATATTCCTGAGACTGGAACTGGAAATATGAATATTCAAATGACTAAAGGGCTTCCTGGAAAAACGGATAATGTTAATAAAATCAATGAAACTGAAGGAATAAATGATGATGATAACTATTTCATACAGTTTTTAGGTATCAAAAACACTGATAAACCGTTGATAGGCTTTATTTTTCTTTTCATCGTATTTTTAGGAATGGGAGTAGTTCTCACTATGGGCTACAAGTGAGTATGCTACTGTTTTATTTTGAAACAGGACTATCTAGGATTGAAACTTAACTATTTTGGAGTGTAACATCAGTATCTGGGATTGAAACTTAACTATCTTAGATTGTAACATCATTATCGGATTTAACATAACTATCTTGGAGAAATAAATCTTTCACATTTTGATTGAGGAGTTTAGAGCGATCTTATTTACTAAGGCTGGGATAAACCACATCAATCCCATCCTCCTTGAGTTTTAGGAATTTATTTTTATTTGTGGTATGGACTGGATATAACTTTTCTGGATTTATTTCGCGTATCATGTCCAGAATCTCTTTCCCGTTGGCGTGCCCAGATGCATGGAAGCATTTATTTTTCAGGGGTAAGTTGAATAACTTCAGCCATTCTCGAACCTTCCTCTCATTTATTTCCATCTGTTCATCAAAGGGTTCGGTGCTTGACTTGATATATATACCATCTGCGGGTTTTATATCAATAAGCTCTTTTAGCTCAAAAAAGTCACAGCGGAATATGTACTCCTCTGGATCTTTTTGGAGGTCCTGGTAAGTTAGGACATTATCCCTTTCCAGTAATTCCCTTTCCCATTTCTTGTAGTCCCTGAGGCACTGTGCAGAATCAATATCACTGGCACACAACCATTCATCCTCCACACAGGCAAAACTATCCTCACCCAGAAGACCCCAGCCCTTACGGGGTTTGTAAATCATAACCTCCGATAAATCAGGATACTCGTTACTGATTTCGTTGAATAACTTCAAAATATAAGCCTGCTTAAGACTAATCACCAGCTTCCGTCCAGTATCCTCCGCAACTTTATAAAAAGTTAAAAGACGGTCCAGATCCCGTACAGGGTAGTTAACCACCACCAGACCTTTACATCTTTCTACAGTATCAACCGCGCGCTTTTCAATGTCAATCTCACTGATATTCCGCTCACTATCGATTCGGGTACCCTCACTGATCATGATGGTTGGTTTGGCTTTCTTGGCTTCTTTAATGAATTTGCGGGTGAGTTCTGGATGTCTCCCATGGAAACGAAGGTCACCAGTGTAGACAATGGTTTCGTCCTGATTTTTGCAAATAAATGCCGATGCACCAGGCAGTGAATGGTCAACCGGTGCAGATTTAATACTAAAGTCTCCAATTTCAAACTTTTTGTAGGGATCCATAATGTGGATGTCACGGTCAACTATATTGGCCCGGGACCGCATGTAACCATCGCCACGTTTTTTCGGTTCTAGATAAAAGGATTTTTTTAAATGGAGATACTCAGAAAATGATGCTGCACCAGTTTCTTCCAGGGCCCTTAGAATAAGGTGCGATTCCTTGGTTAAGTAAATGGGAATATCCTCCCGTAAATGATGGACGTAAGCCACGTGGTCCACGTGGGAGTGGCTGATGAGAACTCCATCTACTGAGGGTTTATCTGGGTAGGGGAGGCCAACGTGCCGGAGGTAATCCTCCCGATAAATGCCTTTTATATAGGGTAAGAGGCCCAGTTCTACAAAGTCACAGATTCCATTGGCTTTTCGTGGTTGCAGGAATTCAGATAAGTAATCGTTAGCATGTGAAAATCCCATTCCAAAATCAAAGAAGAAAGAACTTTCATTACCCTGGACTCGGATCTTATTTCCCCCAATTTCATCCACGCCGCCAAAAAAATCAATACTGGTCAAAGGATACCTCTCCTTTTTTTCAATCGGTTATATCTTTAAGAATTTCTAATTTTTATTAATTATTACCTAAATATATTAATATTCATAATTTTATTATTAATTTTATTCTGTTACACAAAATTACTTTGATATCATTTAATTTTTGGAACATGTTTCTGTGATTTTTTAAATTTATACACTTTAATCTATTTCTTCTTTTTATTCTTCTTAATGGTTCTGTAAAAGAATTTTCCTTGATAAAATAATTTTTATTGGATATTTCATTTAATAACTCTAAACTCGATTCTTATTTTTGAATGTAATCCATAGGATCTTATTTAAAATAAAATAATGCTATTAATTAAATCCATTAAAGATAAATTACTAGAATTATGATAACTATTAAAAAATAACTACTAAAAATATATTCACTAGTGTGTATTAGATCATGGGTTGTCATTCCATCAAATCATAGAAATTATCATTCATATCCCGGTTTGTTGAGTATTTGAGGTTGGAGTTTTATGTTAAAAAAAGAAGAGGATTTCATTGAAAAATTAAGCAGCGTAAGAAGGATCAGCACTTCATTTGTTATTGCCAGTGCAACTATCAAAACAGCCAGAAATGGGAAGGATTACCTTGAATTTAGTTTAACTGATAAAACTGGTGAAATAACAGCCAGGATGTTTCCCAATAGGGATGCCCATGAAATTTTTGAAAGTATTAATCAGAAAAATATCTACGCAATAACTGGTAATGTTGATGAGTTCCCTCGCAATTCCCAGAACTTCAGCATCAAAATTGATAGTTTGAAGGAACTGGATGAAGAAGAGTACCATCTTGATGACTTCATCAGGACCTCTGATAAAGACCAAAAAGAACTTATTGATGAAATTAACAGCACCATTAAAAATATAGACAACATCCACTTTAAAAATCTCCTCAAGGCATTCTTCTGTGACCCTGATTTTGTACAAGAATTTTCCACTGCGCCATCTGCAAAAATTTATCATCATAATTATGTGGGAGGGTTATTAGAGCACACCGTGGAAGTGTTAGAGTTGTGTAAAACCGCATGCCATATTTTCCCCGAGATGGACTCCGATTTACTCTACACCGGGGCAATACTGCATGATGTGGGTAAGTTAAAGGCTTATGACTATGATCTGATAAGCATTGACATTTCCAGTGAAGGAAAAATGTTAGATCATCTTTTCATATCTGCTGACATGGTTAAGGAAAAAATAAATTCTCTGGATGTGGAAATGCCTGGAAATCTTCAAACTCAGCTTTTACACCTGGTACTAAGTCATCACGGTGAAGTTCGTAATGGTTGGGGTTCTCCTGTTGATCCTAAAACTCCTGAGGCAGTAGCGCTGCACCATGCCGACAACTTAGATGCCAAGGTTAAGGGATTAATCCAAAAATTAAAGGGTTAATTGAATTTGAATGATAATTTGAATGATTTATAAATTTGAAAGATTTATAATTTATATTAACCATTTACATGTTCAATAATAATCGTAACATAAATTTGAGGCAACTCTTGATTAAATAATGTAAACTCTTGATTAAATAGATTTAAGAATTACTATTAAAAGTATTACATCTAAAAAGTAATACCGTAAAGGGGATGTAATAATGGGTATGGATGATATCGACAAAGAATTAAAGAACTATCAGAAAGCTATGGATGATGATAAGAAAAAAACAAGCCGTTTAAACTGGGCATTGTTTTTAGTTCTGATCATAATGATCATTGTATTTGTATACTCATTGTGGCGTTATCAAACTTTAAACTGATTGATATTTAATTATTTAAAAAAATTGAATAATTTAAAAAATTAAAAAAAATGTTTTGATGTCGTAAAAATTGAGCATTAAAATTCAATTTTCTTTACTTCTTGCTTTAACTTCCGGTCTTTGCAGTATTCAAATACATGTCCACATTCACTGCAGAGTATTACTCCCACATTACCATCAGGGATATGTGGAATATAACAGGTGTCAACCGAGGTTTTTTTCTTTGTCTGGGAAACCGTCTTATCTTTGCAACCACATACTGGACAGGCCTGGTTAAGTTCTTCTGATTTCATTTGATTCCTCCCTTACTTACTATGGGTTTTCATAATCCTTTTCACTTTGAGAGATTATAACATATTACTTTCCTGGTTATAATCTTTTTTTAATTTAGTTAATTCGAGGTCTATGTGTCCACAGAAATTATTGTATCTTTAGAATTATCCCTTTTTGATCTGGATAATAACTCTGAATTTTTCACTGATATTGGTTCGTGCATTCTCGAACGTATGGTATTATGCGAACCAATGTATATAAAGTTTTTCATTAGTTGAATTTGTTGATACTCAAATAGTGATAATTTTTTAACAGTTAATAATCTTTAAATGTTGAACCAATTATTTTTAGATGTTTTAATATAATCTTTAGTTGTTGTACCAATCTAACAGTTTTAGTTAACAACCAGTATTTTTTCGTTTGGATGCAACTGAATCGGCTACAACACACAGAATTTCAAACATCATAAAAGCACAGGTCATTGCAGTGACACCGTTAGCCCCGTCTAAAGGAGGGGATAACTCCATAACATCACCGCCCACTAAGTTTGCTCCCTGAAGTCCTCTAATTATCTGTTGCATTTCAAATGTGGTCAAACCTCCAGGCGTGGGTATTTCAGTTGCCGGTGCATAAGCAGGATCCAGTGCATCAATATCAATAGTTATATAGGTGGGGCCCTTACCAATCACCTGTCTAACCTCGTCAATAACATTTAAAACACTCATCTGACGAAATTCTTCAATATGTAATACTCTCATGCCCGTTTCATAAGAAAAATCCCATAACGGTTCCATGGAACCTCGAATACCTATCTGAACCGTTCTCAGGGGATCCAACACTCCTTCCTCAACTGCATGATACAGGATACTACCACTGAAATTTTGACCACCGTTAATGGCCCGGGCAGTATCACAGTGGGCATCGAAATGCACCAGGCCCACTGGTTTTTCTTCTCCAAGGGCCTTTAATATTGGATAAGTTCCGGAGTGATCACCACCCGCAGTAATGGGGTGGGCACCATCATCCCAGATCTCTTTAAAAAATTCTTCAGTATCCCGGTTAATTTCATCAATGGAATATGAATTCTTTAAAGGGACATCCCCCACATCAGCCACTTTGCAGATGTCAAAGGGTATAATTCCATTGGAATGATTCATATAACCCCCAGTATAACTTGATTTATCCATTATGGCTCGTGGCCCCATACGAGCACCTGGAACTCCAGATGCCAGATCAACCGGGTATCCGGCCAGGGCAATATCAATTTCACTGAAATATGGGCAGGATTTAGTGCGCCAGAAAGTGGGAATACCCGAGTAAACTGGTGCAAACATCTGCTCATTACCATTTTCATACATTTTCTGGACAAAACTACGATACTTTTCATTACTGTAAATATCAATATGATTGGAAAGCTTTAATTGTTCATTATTGATATTTTTTTCCATGTTCACACTCCAAATCAGATATAATCATTTTATTCAGATTTTTCCTGATTTTTTATGTAGTTTCACACCAATATAAGCATTCCAACCCTAATTGTGAAATGTATCACAACAAAAAAAGAATTAATTACCATGAAAGAATAGGATTAACTATACGTTGTTAGTACAATCCATAAGTATTACTGTCACTTTGTAACTGAGAATAAATATCTATTTTATTAATATTTTATCTTAATATTTCTCTAAACAATTATCTGTTATATTGATACAAAAAAATCAGGATCAGGGAATTAAAATGAGCTGTTTAAGCAGATTATTCATAATAGGTAATAAACATGTGTTTAAGTTTTAATATGGTTTAAATTTGCTATTTAAAATATTTGAAGAATTCAATTAAAATTTTAACCACAATCCTGTCTGATCAACTACTACAACATAGGATGTTCCATGTGATGGATGAATCAGTGGTTACATGTAGTGTATAATTGTCCTAATCATGTTTTATTTTTTGGATTTAGCCATGATTTGATGATTTTTAGGCAATTCAAACCTCCTTTAGTCCTATCCAATTAACGGTTGAAAGAAAAGTTCTAAATGCGCTTTATTTAAAAAAATAAGCTTAAAAATGGCCTAAAAAAACAAAATAGACCGAAACCTTTATATAACATGTCCAATGAATTGTTGGTGTTCATAAAGTCCTACATCATTTATTTTAAGATTTAGGGCACGGAGGCGATAAAATTAGGCGAAATTTCACACAAGCAATAGTAGTTGCATTGTGTGCACTTTTCATGGTAATCCCAGCTGTGGGAGCCGCGGAAAGTTCAGATACTGGAAATACGGTCGTGACCAACGCGAGCACAGGCCAAGACTTGAAAATAGGAATGACTGGAGATAATGTCACCGAACTACAGACCTGGTTACAAACTCAGGGATTCTACAAAGGTAAAATCGATGGTGAATTCGGAAATTACACTGAACAGGCAGTCAAAGCATTCCAGCAGTATGTTGGAATCAAAGAAGACGGAGTTGTGGGTAACATTTCTCGTCAGAGCATGAAAGACCTGGTCAATGGAAACATCCAAACATCCACCGGTAGCTCAAGTAGTTCCTACAGTAAAACAGGTAGTTCAACATCATCTGGTGCAGCATACGGAACCAGCAAATCTTACTCTAACTCATATTCTTCCGGCAGTAGCGGATGGAGCAGTGGAAAAGGAACTGGAGATTGTTGGGATAACAGTGCAGCCCTTTACGGCGAACTAACCGCTTCTGGTCAGTCTGCTAGGATCGTTCAGTATGCTAACAGCTACGTTTCTAACCATCGTTCTGTACAGGTTTGGGATGGTAGCAGCTGGGTTGACTATGACTACAAAGGAAATGGCTACTCAAACAGGTACTATGCTACCAGTGGTAGTTCATCTGGAACAGTTATAGCAAGTAGTTAAAAACCCGATTTGATGAAATATCTTCAGCAGTTGAAAGTTACAACTGCTGTTAAACCTTTTTTTTTAAATTAAATTATGATTGGCTTTGTAGAAACCCTTATTTTTTTTATTTGAAATTGAGGTTTTTTGTAGATTTTTTTGTAATAAAAAAAATTTGTTAGTTTTAGGTTTTGTTTTTCCTGTTTTCACTTGAAATTATAGCTACATATTTTTAAAACAGGTTGCTAAAGTATTTATAATGAGAAAGGGGAATAATATTATTATGATTAGCGAAATCTATTATTCCCCTGTTTATAGTGGAGTTTCAAAGCAATTAAATCTTTTGGATTTTAATTTTAAAAATTCTAAAATTCAATGTTTAAAAAGTGTTTTAAACAAGAATAGTGAATTAAAAGAAAATAAACTGGTGAAATTCATCGAAAGAACGTATTATTATGTTAAAATAGCGATAAATAAGTATTCTAATGATTTTTCAAATCATTTATATTCACAACATGCTTTATTCACGATATTGGCAATGAAAATTTACACAAAATCAACATATCGTGAAATAATTGATTTTATTGATGTTTCAGACATAATTAAGAAATATTTGAGAATAAAAAAGGTTCCACACTTTACAACGATCCAAAAATTTTTTAAAAGACTACCTTCAAAACAAATTAGAGAAATTAACCATTTAATATTATCATTAAACGATATTAAAGCAGATATAATAGCATTAGACGGCTCTGGTTTTACGAATGATTATGCAGACAAGTATTATGCAAAAATACGGCAAAAAGAAAGAAAAAGCTACATAAAAAACCATTTAACAATAGACGTAAAAACACGCCTTATTTTATATTATCAAACATCACGTGGACCAAAATACGACACACAATTTGCAAAACCTGCATTAAGACAAATCAAAAAGTATAAACCAGATTACATAGTAGCAGACAAAGCATATGACACAGAACCAATAAGAAAATGCATAAATGAAGAACTCAAAGCATTTGACCAAATACCACTCAAAAACAGAGCAAAAAAAGGACAATACAGACTAAAAAGCCCAACAATATTCCGAAACAAAATATACGCAAAAAGAAACAATATAGAAAGCATATTTTCAACAATAAAAAGAAAATTCAACGGCACAAACCATAGCAGAAGCACAAAACTATCAAACAAAGAAACCAAACTCAAAAACACAATATACAACATCTACAGAACAACACAAATCAACTAAAAAAAGGGTTTCTACAAAACCTTATGATTATTACTTTTTTGATATATTAATTAAACATCAATAGTCTTTGAATAATGATTTTTTTTATCAGTTCATGGAATCATAATAATTTAAGTATCTGCAGATAATAAAAAATCATTAAAATAAGTATTAATTTACTAAAATAGCATTATCTCATTTTAATTAATTTTAAAAACTTTAAAATGATTTTTGATTATTTTTAAGTTATTATAATAATTATTTATAGATTCAACTTACTATCCGATATGAAATTATTATAAATACTATTATTATCCATTATCCTGGTTAATAATATTGTCATATTAAATAGAAAACTTTATATATTTTAACTTTTAATTGAAAAATGGTAATATCATAATGGGAAAGGGGCGGGAAAAAAAGAGATGTATTAAAACGGAGGCGATAAAATTAGGCGAAAATACACACAAGCAATGGTAATTGCATGGTGTGCACTTTTCATGGTCATTCCTGCAGTAGGAGCCGTGGAAAGTTCAGATACTGGAAATACGGTCGTGACCAACACAATCGCAGACCAAAACTTGAAAATAGGAATGACTGGAGAAAATGTTACCGAACTCCAGACCTGGTTACAAAATCAAGGATTTTACAAAGGCATAATTGACAGTCAATATGGTAACTACACTGAACAGGCAGTCAAGGCGTTTCAACAGTATATGGGTATAAAAGAAGATGGTATTGTTGGCCCAATAACCCGCCAAGCTATGGAAAACCTGATAAATGGAAACATGGATACCACCAGTTCATACAGTAAATCTGCATATGGTGCCAGTAAGTCCTACTCAAACTCCTATAAATCCAGTAAAAATGGATGGAGTAATGGAAGAGGTGTAGGGGATTGCTGGGATAACAGTTACGCACTTGCTAATCAGCTAAGAGCTGCAGGTTATACAGTAAGAATAGTCCAGTACAGCAATAGTTATGTCAATAACCATAGATCTGTTCAGATTTACCAGAATGGTCAATGGGTTGATTATGACTACAAAAGCAATGGATATTCAAACCGATACTACGCTCAGCAAAACAAGCCCGGAATGACTGTAATTTAAGTAAAACTTAATATCAGTTAAAATAGAACATGTGGGGCTAATTTTGCTCCCGAATATTTTTTTATCTTAAAGTATCCCAAATTATTATTATTTTTTTTAAAATAATGTTTAATTTTGCTTTTTAAAACAATGTCTAATTTCACTTGTTTGGCATGATTTTGGGTTTAAATTCAAAAATTTAGGCTTAAACCAGTATTATCAGTCCAAAGGGACTACCTGAATATATAAATAGTTAATCCTTAGTTATAGTAATTCATCTAATATTAACTGTTATCAAATATTTTTAAATCAGGCTCTAAAACTAGAACCAAAGGGAATAATAATTGGTATAATGGTAAGTAAAATGTTAAAAAATATATTTAATCCAAAAATGGAAGAATTAAAATGATCGATTATGTTTTCGGCCTTTCAGTTCGTGTTCTTTTGGCCAATGAGGAAGGTAAAATTCTGATTCTTAAAAGATCCACTGATTCCAAAACCAACCCTGGCAAATGGGAATTACCTGGTGGAAAAGTTGATCAGGGTGAATCATTTGATCAGGCTCTTATCCGTGAAGTTCATGAGGAAACACAGCTTAAAATCACATTAGATCATGTTGTAGGTGTTTCTGAACAAAATCTCCACCTAATACGAGCAGTGCATATTATTATGTCCGGTAAAATCATTGAGGGCAATCTCACCCTAAGCAGTGAACACGAGGGTTACGCATGGGTATTTTTCGAAAACCTGGTGGAATATGAACTGGCTGACTGGTTAAATGACTTTTTAAACAACCCGGAAACCTCTGAAAATGATGATGATCTAAATCAGGTTACCAGTACGGTGAAGCCCTGGTTAAAATCCATCCAGAGTTCAATGGATAAATTTTTAAAACGTTAGTTTACTATTTTTAGGTATAAAATTATTTTCAGTACCGAATATTGTTGATTTTTTTAAAATAAAAATAGAATCCTCGATAAAAACATTTAAACCATTAAATAATAAAATAGTTTTTTATAAATAATTCATCAAATTCTAAATCAATTGAACATGAGTTCTGTATATTTTTGATGGATCTTAAGAGAAAAATGAGGGGAGATTGCTAGTGACTTTAGAGAAACTGGTTAATGAACGGAATTATATATTAGGGGAATTGAAAGCATACGAAGACCTTCAATTAGCAATGGAGAAGATTAAAAGGTTTAATATGGAAAATTTTAGTGAAACAACCCTGAAAGTGTATGATACCAGTAGTGATCCTGAGCTGGAGGAGATCACTGAAACAGTTGTTGCGGTTAAAATCGATGAACTAACTGACTATCTCTTAAAGATATCCGAAGATATCAACCGAATAAAAATGGGTGAATCAACTGAATCATAATACTAGTTAACAACATTAATTAGTTAACAACAGTAGTTGATCAATTAAGCCCATTAATCATCCAAACAACAACTTCTTTTTTAAATTCCTTCTTTTAAAATCAGATTATTGCATAATTAATCGTTAATTACAGTAAAAAATGACGGTTAAATTTAATCCTGTTCTTTTGGTATGTTTTTTGATATTTTTCTAAAATATAATTGAGAACTTTTTAAAATATAATTTAGAGCCAGTATTTTGAATATTTATTCAAACACGATTAAAGTATGTTTATAACGATTAATATCCACGTTTACGAAGATTAACCATTAGGTTTATAAAAACAGATCAGGAACGAATTAATCTCAGACACATGAAAATAAATTCGCTGATAATAACTAGAAATCCTCGAAAAAAGAGGTTGTTATTATTGATAATTGATAATCTAAGCTGGTTTAAATAAAAAGGTGTTAAAATCGTTTAAATCACTTTAAAGTTTAGTATAATTATTTTTAATCAATTAATAAGATTAAAATGTCTTTATTAATATAAAGGATGATTTGGGGTGTTTTAGGCTTTATAGGGAATAATATGACATTGGATTAAAAGAATTGGAAATGTCTATTTTCCTTAAATAAAGATTAAATTGAAAGGATTACTTGAAAATACTAAAGGAAGCAGCCGGTCCCAGATCATTAAGTTAAATAACCTCATAATGTGTCTTAAATCCTAAAAAAAGCCCTCTACGGTCCTTTTTTCGGGAATTTTTTAGAAACCTTTATATGGGTAGTTGTTTCCATCAAAATATAGTAAAAATAAGTCCTATAAAATTTTCCTATGGGACACGGAGGCGGTATAATTAAGCGTGTGAAGAGAAACTCTACCTACGCAATATTATGTATGTTATGTATGGTTGTTGCAGTTATTCCGATGTCGGGTGCTGTGGGCGATCAGGATACTAATAGAGCGAATGGTGGGAATTCTGCCAGTGGTTTGCAGGTTGGTGTCACGGGTGCTGAGATTAAAGAGGCTCAGTCTGTGATTGTTAATAACAAGCCTTTTGGTGAGAATTCAAGTAAAATTTTAGGGAATAACACTACTACCAATGGTTCATTGAAACTTGGAGCCACCGGTGATAAGGTCAAAGAACTACAACAATGGTTAACTGATTACGGTTATTACACTGGAGATGTTGATGGTGTTTTTGGTGCTGACACTGAAAAAGCTGTTAAGGATTTCCAGGTAGAATCCGGTTTGATTGTTGACGGTGTTGTGGGTAATGATACTAAAAATGCTATGGCGAACTGGGATAAGTATTTAGCTCAGGTTCAGGCTGCAGCCGGTGAAGAGACTAGTGCTGATACAGTGAGTACAACTAAGTCAACAACTTCTTCTAAGAAGACTTATGCAACTGCTGTGCGCAGCTACAGTAGATCATACAGTAGCAGTGGTTACAGTGGTGATTGCTGGGATGTCAGTAATGCTATGTACAACCAGTATACCTCATCTGGTCAAAGAGCTAGGATTGTTCAGTACTCAAACAGGTACTCTTCCAACCACCGATCTGTTGAAGTGTGGAATGGTAACGGCTGGGTTGATGCTGACTACTCTGGTCAGGGATGGGTTGGTCAACCAACTGCTCACGACAGCTCAGCAACTGTGATTGCAGGCGGATAATCCAAGAATTACGTATCTAGAATTACCTAGAAAAACCATTCTAAAAAACCTAGAAGAAAATTCAACAGTTCACATAAGAACTGTTGAACAGATTCTTTTTTTTTATATTCAGTATTTTTTTTTTATTGTTATCCAATTATTTTCAATGAAAAATCCTAGAGAACTGCAAAATAATGATAAATACGGTAGAAATAATTAAATAAATCCTTTAATAAATAGGGCCAATAGGATAAGACTTAGAATAAGTTTATAAAAGCAGATTAAACTAAATAAAAGTGTAGATGTTAAATAATGATATTGATTACCTTAAACTGTGGGAATATTGTTAATTTAATTTATAAACATCATTAATCGCGCATATTATTAATACCCAAATAATAGAACTTTTAACTGTGAGGGATGTAAAACGAAAAAAAATCAATCACTGATAATAATCCTTATCTTGGGGATCCTTATCTTACTGACAGTTTTTGTGAGTGGACTTACAGATCTCACTGGAGCCACAGTAGAGGTTAATAAAACCAGCACAGGGGGAAATTTTGAAAATGAATGGGTGAAATTCCAGTATCCATCTAATCTGGTTGTTCTGGATAACTCCAACAGTACCCATTGTAAATTGGAATTTTACAACAGTACAAATACTGACATCGTGAACCTTGTGGGGGAAGTGTTTTACTGTCAGAGTAACAGAACAGACCTATCTTCATTCACCAAAAGAAAAAGCATCACCATTGCCAATAAATCAGGGGTCAAAATAGAAGATGGTCTTCAGGTTTGTAGTTATGTCTTTTTAACCTCAGAAGATATCAATGTTAAAACCATGATTTTAAACTTCGATGCACAGAAATACCGCGATACCTACCAGAAAGTTGCAGACACCATGGTTATAAAGAAAATTCCTAATTAACAGTTTTTTTTATTTACGCTGTGCTAGTCTTAACTCGGTGATATTTTTACCTCGCTGATATTTATATCTGATATTTATATCTTAAAATCCGACAAAAATATCAATATTAAAATATTTTCAACTTTTTTTTAAAATTCAATGAAATAGAAGAATAAATAATTAAAAAAATTAGCTTCCAGTATGGAAGCTATTCAAAATATGGTCAATATCATTTTTCAGGCCTTCCAGTGACCCTCCAGTTACAAAGGATATGGTGTAAATGTAATTGTCTTTACTGAAGAGTACCAGTTTAACTTCACCTAATTTACCCCTTTCAGGACCTGCCATTTCTTCAATATCAATCACCGAGGCCTGTACTCCATCCACAGTGCGATTGGTTTCATTTAAGACTTTCCCTGTCTTAAAGTAGATATCATTATTTTTCACCTGGTCCAGTGAGGTTTTATTTACAGAGATCCTGGTAATGGTAACTACAGAACGGTTAGTGGAATTGTCTGTACTGTTCTTTTCCCCCTGAATTAGCACACCAGCTGTACGTTCCTGAAATGCCCACCCATTCAGATAATTAAATGAAATTTCATTCCCCGAACTATCTTTACTGCTGTAATGTGTTCCAGAGGCCATTATATTATAAACAAAGGCCATTAATAGGATTAAAATTACTACAACTATTATTCCAGTGACTTTTTTATTCAATATAACACCTCAATAATTTGCCATGCCAATATATGATTGACCCCTAATAAAAAGGTGCCCCTAATGGGCCAAACCAGTTTAAATCTTAAATAGCTACATTATAAACATGTTTTAAAGAAAATAAATGATTTTAAGCTATGTTGATAAATTCATCTTTAGCATAATATTTAATATAACCTTTGAATAAGTATTATTATTAGATTATAATTAAAATATAATCTTCATTATTAAATTGACGCAATATTATTCTCTATTAAAAATGGTGATTTGATTGGACAAAATTGATGAATTATACTATGAGGGTCATCTCAAGAAAGTGGAACCTTCCCCCCTAAAAAGTGCATTATCCATTAAAGAAGCAAAAATATGGTTAAAAGAAGCTGAAGAAACCTATAAAAATGGTTTTTATAGATCTTCAAGGGTTTCAACTTACTTTGCCTGCCTTCATGCCGCACAATCAGTTACATTACGGGATGGTGTAACTGTGGAAAATCCTCAATTTCTAATGGATTACCTTGAAAAATATTGTGAAGAGGGAAATCTCAAAAAAGAGTGTGTAGAAGTCATGAATGTTATGTTCAATCTCCATTATGAGGATCAGCATCATTTCCAATCCATCAGGAATCCTGAAGATTTAAAACAGGCCATTGAATTTGGTCATGAATTCATTAATTGTATTAAAATCCTCCTAGGGAAAACTGGGAAATTACCCCGGGCAATGATAAAAAGTTCAGTTAAAGAGAATGAATTTGTAAAATAGAATTGACATTTGAAATGGAATTGTTATTAGAAATTGAATTGAGTTATTTGAATAGAATTGACATTGAATATTAATAAACTATAAAAATAGATTTATTCTTTAATAAAAATTCAGTAAGTGATGGAAATTAAGTTCTAATCTTCATCTTCCTTATTTTTTCTCAAGTCCAGGACATCGTGATATATTTGAATCCAGATCTTATCCATTGAACTTTGATTAGGTTTATCCTCAAAAGAATCAAGTCGCTTTTCAATGGATTCAATTTCACCTTTATTTTTAAGTTCCCTAAATTTTTTATCTACCCTTTCAATGTCTTTTTTAAGATATTCAGAGGACATGAAATTACTCCTGTAAATTAGATATAAATCCAGTACTATGATTCTATTATTACTGTTATATCCTTTTTTTCCTTCTATTTATTTGGTGAAGTCAATTAACTTGTGAATAATTATTTGTGAATAATATATCTATTAAAATATCAATGATGACAAGAATATCCCTAGTATGATAGCTTATTTGTAGAATAGCAAATTTTGAAAGTATTTAAAACTAATTTTAAGTATTTATAAATTATCTTAATTTAAAAGTATCTAAATCTTTGAAAAGGTTACATGAACATCTAAATTATCCCCTTCGGCAGTAATCCTGAACTCACTGGTACCACCGTAAAACTGGTTACCATTAATATACCACATTTGCACTTGGTAACCTGGTTCTGGTTGAGCGTGAAGATAAACAAAACTTGATTTTTCTACTATAATTTCTCCTTCTGGATTGATTTTGCCATTGTCCCCCGCACGTATTGTCACTTGACAAGTCACACCATACACCCCTATACTGAATATGATTATTAATAATTAAAATTATGAATGTTATAAACTTTTCGAGTTATTGTTGCACATTATTATTATTTCCATGACATAAGAATATTATTATAATTACTAAATTAACTTTTATCAATTTACTCCTGTGCCATTTTAAAGATACGGATATATCGATGAAATCATTGATGGATTGTATGTACTTTACATGATTGAACAGTTGCAGATTCTTAGGTTTGCCCTAAAACTTTAAATATTCTGTAACCTACTTGCTAGTAAATTACATGAATGCAGGAAGTGTTCACCTGGAGACCGGATGGAATAGGAGAAGTCTAAATCTATCATCTAGTTGAAGTTAAACCGGGAAAAAAGATAAGTGAAAAAGAATTGTGATAGAGTTACAATGTTAGGGTATGTTATCGGGATGGTACTGGCGGCATTGGTAAAGGTGAGTGGCATTGGTAAAGTCTTTTAAATTTTTTTTAAATCACTTTAATCCCATATAAATAACGTACTTAGGGGTGCTGATTTTTATGTTCCAGGTGGCCACCACAATCACATTCATCAGAAAAATCTTCAGGAGACTCTCCCGTCTGAAGTTCATAGTATCCCCCACACGTATCACAAACTAAAAAGTTTTGTTCTTTCTTTTTAGGTTTTATCATGTTTTTTGAACTCTTTTTGGAAGATTTATCCAGAAAACCACCTAGATCTTTCATCAGGCCTCTTCCTGTTTTTTCCACATCATTCATCAATCCCACACCCGTTTCTTTAAGATCATCCATGGGGTCATTCCTGCTTTTAACGGTCCCTTTTGGAGGGATATTAGTTCCAGGAATCTCAGTCTGAACATTTCCGGTTTGAATACGGGTAGTAGAGGTATCTGGTTTATATTCATAGACATTAGTACCGCATTCTGTGCAGAATTTGGTTCCCTCTGGAATTGGAGCACTGCATTTAGGGCAGTTTGTGATGGTTTCCAAATTAGCCCCGCACTCAGTGCAGAACTTGTCATCTGGTGTTAGTTCCGCATCACACTGAGGGCAGTTAACTGCTGGATCTGAAGTTTCAGTTTTTTGGATTTTCTCTTTTATAGGTTCTTCTTGGGTTTCTTCAGCAGTCTCTATTGTTGTTTCTTCTACAGGTTCCTTTAGTGATATTTCATCATTTTTAGGTGATTCTTCACTACTTTTAGGTACTTCTTCAACTGGTTTACCACACTCTGTACAGAATTTTGACCCGGGTTGAATACTAGCATTACATGCACTGCAAACATCTGGTGAATTTTCCATAAACAAATCCCCTTATTAATTTTTATATTAATGTTATTTGGAGTTTCTAAACTTAATCATTATTATATAATTCTTAATTAATTCTTTTATTTATACTAATCAGTGATTCAACAGGCCCGGTTGAAAGAAAACTTCAATCAAGGGCAGAAAGGCAGAAAAAAAAATGGATTCTTCTTTTGAGGATCCATCCCCATGAGGCACCAGATGGTGATTATTTTAGAATGCGAGGCTCCATGTTCCAATGGACCTGACTAGATTGACCATATATTCGGATATGGTTTTGAAACTGTTAAATTATGTTGAAAAAAATAGTTTAAATGTAAAATAAGAGGTTTAGGCATTAAATAACAGGTTAGACCTTATTTAGCCGGATTTATTAACACAGTAACTGGTTTTTTACTGTGAGAACTTCCTTTAAGAATCAAATAAAACGATCTATTTTCTTGAATCCTTTCCAATCTCAATGGACTTAGAAGAGTATGGAATGATTCCCCCACATCCTTCAGTTCAATTCCTTTCTTCTTTAGTAAGGGCATGATATACTTATTTAAACTATTCTGTTGTTGTTTACCAAGTAACTGTGGTTGTAACGTCATTTTATAGGGTATAGTATGTATTTGAGATTCAATTATATGTTCATTCATTAAATCCAATCCTCCAAGTTTAAAAAAACTCTTTTATCAGTAAATGGTATTTTTTTATCAGTAAACTGTATTTTTAATAAATAAATTGTAAAACAAATTAAATTTTCAGAACCACATCAAAAAACATATTTTAAAAATAATATGTTATCATTGGCAAATGAAAAAAACAATTTATTTAAATTTATCTATATTATACATTGGTGAGTTAACTAATTAAATCTTTGTTTTTATATTTTCCAATATTTTCTGATATTAGTAATAATTTGTCAAATAATTCTAAAAATTTCTGATAAATAAACTAGTCCCCTGATAAATAAATTAGAACTATAAATTGTTCCTAAAATATTCATCAGTAAATCTAGAAGTATCCATCAGTAAATCTTATCTTCACCCAATCTTCTCCCCTGCTGGTGAGGTACCCTCCCAGGGCAATAATGTACAATAAAACTGGATAAACCACGAATCGTTCCGCACCACCTATACCCAGATAAGTGATGAGTGGATTGCCTGGTCCCCATACAAGTCCTGCTATGATAAAAGATAAGGAGGTGAAACCAGCCACCAGAGACACTATTACCATGGGAATGTTCAAACCCAGGCGATATGAAAATATAACTGCCAAACTACCAAAAATGAAGGTTAAAAGTGCAAATAATATGTGAAAGTTACCGGTGTAACTGGGAAAGAATCCTATGCCTATTGCACATAAAGAAGATAGGGCAAGACATAAAGAGAAAAGCCTGCATCCTCCACTTTTTAAAATTAAATAAACACTGGTTAGAGTTAAAATTCCCAGGAGGATTACACTGATGTTGAAGATGGTTGCTGAAGGTTCCACTGGGGGAATAGTTCCGGCCAGATGGCTTAGAGTTTCTTTGGTTGTGTAACCCGGAAACTGGGTTTCTGCCAGGTTAACCGCCATGAAAAACTGCAAAGCACCAACTAACATCAATATACCCGCAATGCGGTAGTAATCTTTATCCGGATGGAATATGCTGCCTCGTTGTATTTTCATAAAAAATCCCCCCTTGGCAATATATGGATTAAACCGGATTTGGTGAGACTTCCTATCAATCTCCTAATATTTCCCCTAAGAGATACTTTGTATAATATTATGTACTTTCAGTTTATATTACTAATTGATTCTATTTTATAGATTTAAAATAAATTTATAGATTCAAGTTAGATCCAAATTATTATACCCATTATTTGTATTCATGACTTTACCAGTTTAAAAAAATTCCATAAAACCAGATAAGTGTTATTCATTTCTATAAAAAAACTTTTTTTAAGTTAGAAATTAAAACTGGTAGTATGGAAAATCAGGGTAAAAATCGCATACTTATTCTCCTATTTGTGGGTGTCTTTATGGGTTCCCTGGATATTGGGATCGTGGGCCCGGCACTTCCCAGCATCCAAAATTTTTTCTCAGTTGATGAAAGAGTCCTTTCATGGGTTTTCACCATATACATACTGTTTTTCATGCTGGGAACTCCGGTGATGGCTAAATTGTCTGATATATATGGTAGGAAAGCTATTTACATCCTGGACATTCTCTTATTTACCATTGGGTCTATTTTAACCATAACCTCATTCTCATTTGAAATGCTCCTGGTTGGGAGGGCTATTCAGGGTCTGGGTGCGGGTGGAATATTCCCGGTTGCCAACGCCTTTATTGGGGATATATTCCCACCGGAGAAAAGGGGAGGTGCACTGGGAATCCTCAGCTCAGTATGGGGATGGTCCAGTGTCATGGGGCCACTACTGGGAGGTTTACTCCTTCAATATGGTTGGCAGTGGCTATTTATCATTAATTTACCCATAACCCTTGCAGTTATTGTGGGAAGTATCTACATTCTTCCTAAAGGTGAGCGTAACCCTGAAATTACCTTTGACTGGTCAGGCATTATTGTACTGGGGGCTCTGGTGACTTTCCTGGCTTATGGTATCAACCAGATTGACACCAACCACTTCACCAGCAGCATCTTATCCTGGGATGTCTTACCGTACCTTATTTTAAGTGTGATACTACTTCCACTACTCTGGAAGATTGAGAAGAAAGTTCTAAATCCACTGATCCAGGTTGATCTTTTCAGAAATAGGGAGGTTCGGCTGGTTAACAGTATTATGGTTGGAACTGGATTGGTACAGGCCTCCACTATTTTTATACCAGCCTTTGTCATTGTGGCTCTGGCATTTTCATCCCAGCTGGCCAGTTTCATGTTAGTACCACTGGTACTCACCATGGCACTGGGAGCCCCGGTTATTGGAAGACTCCTTGATAAGTACGGATCCCGGAATATTATGCTTATTGGATCTCTGGCTATGGCAATGGGGCTCTTCACTCTTAGCATCTTCTCTGAAAAATCTTACATATTAATACTGGCCAGCATCCTCATTGGTGTTGGTATGAGCACTACCATAGGTTCTCCTCCCCGTTACATCATGCTGGTGGAAAGCCCACCATCTGAAAGAGCATCAGGACAGGCCCTCCTTAATATCATAACCAGTGTGGGGCAACTGGTAGGTGGAGCCCTGGTGGGGGCATTTATAGGATCCTATGCAGGAGAACTGGTGGGATACCAGTACGCCTATATCTTCATAGGAGTGGTAGCCATTGTAATGACATTACTGGCTGCTGGACTTAAAAGTAAAGAAGAACAGGTCAAGAGTGGTTATTAATGGTTTCTAATTTGTTTACGCAGCGTAAACATTATGTTTGCAGGCCATAAACTGTTAACAGAACATTAAACAATATCAAGTATTCTTTCAAGCGAGAACAGGTTATATCAAGATGGAGTGCGTGAAAAAAGCTATTATTGTTTTGGAATATAATTGAACTCATTTTGTGATTCATTCTAAAACTCATTTTAAAAATAATGGGGTTACTGAAAATCAACGGATGGCTTTAACCTGTGCAGTTGGTCCAGGGCAGTTTTGTAGGCATTTTCAGTTATTTTACCATCATCCAGGGATGCTTTCAGTTCAAAGGCAATGTTCTTGACTGTTATCCGGTCACCTTTATTGCGCAGATGAGAATAGGCCATTAGAATTATGGGGTCTTCCTGGGCCAGGTCATAAATAGTTGCCGGGCTCTGTTCTTTAGATTCTGTTTTAACCATGGCATCTTTCACCATTAGATTAACGGTTTTGGCATCAAAATTAACCGACGAAACAGCTTCCAGAGTGATGCTTGCGATATGCTGGTTAACGGTTTTCCGGAACCTGCTGAAGTTCACAGAATAATTTTCCTGCCAGTTTAAGGGTGTTTTATTCACTATATGGTTCAGGCTGTCAATGAATGTATAAAACAGACCACCATTTTCACCATAAATGTTATCAGTTTCTGGATAATAAGGGGTTACAAATTCACAAACCCATTTTTTGAGTTTTTTAGTATCGGTAATAATAACGTAGAACTCTGCAACTTCCCTTTTTCCCATGGGACTTTTTTGAAACTCCCCAATTACTATTTCACCACTTATCTGGTCACCGGACTTTAATTCATTTAAGAACTTGGTCTCGTAATTTTCCATATTTTTACTGTCAGTTAAACCAAAATCCAACATTTACTCACCACCCTGTTAATTGCGATATTCCTTTATCCTAAATGAATATTCCTTCAATCATTAACTGTCGAAACTTTCCCTTTGATCTAGAAATAATCTAAATCAGAATCTAAACAGTTCTACTCCTCATTTTTATCAGGGTTCTTCTTTATTATCTGGTTTATCCTTTATTCCCAGAATATCCCAGGTTTTCAGAATCTTTTTTATGCCATGTTCAGTACTTAGCACCCGTCCCAACATGGTACCGGCAGTTAAGCTGAAGATTAAGCCCATTAAAGGGGCGCCCTGGATCCAGTAGGAGAGATAGTATGTTCTGGTGAATACAAAGGTTAGGTAACAGACCAGAATCACCGCTCCAATCCAGTCAATCCTGCTGATGACCTGGCTGGTGTCTTCATCCCAGTTCAGGCTGTACATGCGGCTAACCAGGGCCCCGATTCCCAGACCAATGAGTATACCGCCCCCAGCCCAGGCTATGGTGAAAGCGCCCTGTAATACTTCAAATATTATCACCAGCAACATGACTAACATTACTACAGTGTAAATCCGGAGTCGCCTGATAAGACGTTTATCCAGATAAGGAATTACAGCAGATTTATCTTCTTTCTTCATGTTTTCCTCAAATCCAAACCATTTATATATACTTTTATATCCTCTTCCTAAAGATATACTTTTTAAAACGGAATTTCTATAATTAAATATATGGATAACCGGCACAGAAATAGAATTTTAATTCTAATTTTTATTGGTGTTTTCATGGGGTCCCTGGATATAGGGATCGTGGGTCCGGCACTCCCTGCAATTCAGGGCCAGTTCGGTGTTAACGAACGACTGGTTTCCTGGATATTTGCCATTTACATCCTATTTTTCATGATCGGCACGCCATTAATGGCAAAATTGTCTGATATTTATGGTAGGAGAAGTATTTATGTCCTGGATATCTTCATTTTTGCCCTGGGGTCGGCGATAACCGTTACCTCCGTATCCTTTGAACAGTTATTAATAGGTAGGGCTATTCAAGGGTTCGGGGCAGGGGGCATATTCCCTGTGGCCAGTGCATTTATAGGGGACACCTTTCCCCCTGAAAAGCGAGGTGGGGCACTGGGAATCATTGGTTCTGTCTGGGGTTTATCTGGAATTTTAGGGCCAATACTTGGAGCATTACTCCTTAATTATGGATGGCAATGGCTTTTCATCATTAACATACCAATAGCTGCAGTTATCATTGCTTTAAGCTTTTACATATTACCTGTAACCAAAAGGCAGGAAAATGTTAGGTTTGACTGGCAGGGCACTGTAGTTTTCGCATTGATGGTTGGCTCCCTGGCAGTGGGTGTTAACCAGATCGATACTGCTAACTTCACCAGCAGCTTATTATCCCTTTATGTGTGGCCATTCCTGGCTTTGTCGGTAGTTTTATTACCACTTTTACTGAAAGTGGAGAGATATGCTCTTGATCCAGTAATCGAGATTGATCTGTATAAAAGTTTAGAGGTGAAAATAGCCACCAGCATCGCCATTGGAACTGGTTTATGTCAAACCGCCATTGTATTCATGCCTGCCCTGGCTGTGGTAGCACTCGCACTGACCACATCCAATGCCAGTTTAATGGTCATACCCCTTGTCCTGGCCCTTGGAGTCAGTGCACCGGTAATTGGACGGTTACTTGATAAATTCGGTACGAAAATGGTCATGTTTGTCGGTACATTCACTCTGGCGGTGGGTTTATTCATGTTAAGTTTCTTTGCCAGTAACTTTTACCTGTTCATACTATCTGGTGTGGTGATTGGAGTGGGTCTGGCAACTGTGCTTGGATCTCCCCTGCGTTACATCATGTTAACCGAAAGCCCTGCAGATAAACGGGCTGCAGGTCAGGCTCTGATTAATTTCAACGCCAGTGCAGGGCAGCTGGTCGGTGGTGCCATGGTAGGTGCAGTAATAGGATCTCAGGCAGATAAAATTGTTGGTTACCAATCAGCTTATATTTTAATTGCTTTTTTAGCAGTGGTAATGATGTTGTTGACATTGGGTCTTAAAAATCGTGCAAAACAGTTAGAAACAATGAAGATCAATCAGGAGCAGTAACTCCTCTTTTAAAATTAATATATTATGATATTTTAAGATAGTTTAATAATTCTCTAATGATAATAAATTATAAATAATTGTTCAAATTAAGCCTTTAATATGCTGTTATAATTGATAAATTCATTTAATATCCTGTAAAAACTGTATTGCCCGTTTCCACAACAATTCAGATGATTTTCTGTTGTAATCTTGTGAATCTGGATCAGCAAACAGGTGTCCTGTGGCAGGATACTCAAAATATTCATAACTGGCGCCAGATTGATGAATGCTCTTTGAAAATTCATCGATAAATAGTTGATTTTTCCACGGATCTTTAGCTGCATAATGAACCTGTACCGGGACACTTGATGGCCAACTTTCAATACCAATCATATTAAGAGGTAAAGCAGCGTGAAATAAAAGACATCCCTTGGCACCAGGCTTTGTTCCAGCAAGTAACTCAGCCGATGTTCCCCCATTGGAAAATCCTGCATAAACTGTTTCACTGGGAAAATCTTTAACTGAAGAAATGGTACGAGACACCATTTCTGCGATTCCAATTTCCTCAAATTTTTCGAGTGCCTGTTTCATATCATCAAATGTTTCACCATTATAAAGATCTGGAGTGAGAACATTATGTCCTTTATCTTTTAACATTTCTGCAGCTTCAATTATGCCCCTTCGAAGCCCTAAAACTGAATGAAAGATTACTATGTTTGCCATAAAAAGCTCCCCTTTTAAATTATTATTTACACATACTTCTTTTTCAATTATGTAAGTTTATCATCATGGAAACTTCCACCTGCGTGAATTCCATTGATAAATAGATAGTATTCTTTAACAATGCCATTTATTTTGAAACTATAATAATATTAATATTAGTGTCTTAGATTTTTCGAAACTAATTATCTCTTGGTTTATAAAATATAGAAAAGAAGAAGAAAAATCCTTCTTTTAACAATAAAAATCTAAGACCTAACATATATTTATTAAATTTAGGGTTCAAAAGATTACCATGCATGCTAAAACTGTAATTTATCCTGCTGCAGCACTGTTTAACGCAAGAGAAACTTATTTCAATTCAGTATTAGTGGAAAAACTTGAAAAATTAGGTTATGAGACTAATTTTCCCCAGAGGGATGGTTTTGAATTCGCGAATCTAAAAGAAGCATTCAGTGGGATGATCCCACCCAGTCAGATAAATTCTGCAGTTTCAAATGTGATTTATTACCTTGATATGGGGGTTTTGCTTAAAGGTAGTGATGTTATTCTGGCTAATTTTGATGAACCCCTGGATGAGGGGATGGTGTTGGAAGCTTCCTACGGGAAATTAATGGGAAAATTTGTTATTGGAATCCGAACAGATATTAGAAGTCCCTATGGCAGCCCAGATGATGATTATGGGGCCATGCATTTTTTCCCAGCTTACCAAACTCACAGATTTATCTCACACTATATGCCTTCCAGAACACCTGAAGAAAGAGAGGCTCAGATGGACGCTCTGGTTTTAAAAATACATGATATTATAAGAGCAGCTGAGCTATCCCACCAGGAGATAATTCCAGATTATGCCAATGTTAATCCTAACTTAAAGCAGGTTTTTGAAGGTGCTGACGTGTTATTTCAGGATATTGAAGATATTCACTCATCCAGTGGTCTTGAAACAATTGTATCTAGGTATATTGAGAACAAGGAGAAATTGGAAGAAATAGGGCCTAAAAGGTAAATTTCTTAAAGATTTTTTTATTCAAAAAGCCCTGTACCATAAAAACAATCAATACAGTAACCTTCCCCGCCCATGTGGTCAATACAGTAACATCTACCGCATACTATGCAGTTATCAATTCCAGGTTTTCCACAAAAGTCACATTCTTCGCACATTGTCCTATTCATTAATAAATCTTATTTCCATGTTTTTAGGGATATGTTCCTGTTTTGAAGTTAATATTCCTGTTTGGAGATGACTTCTAATTTATTATGAGATAATTTCATCCATGGAAATGAAGTTGGCACTGGTTAGTGAATCGTACTTATCCACATCACAGGTAACCACCACCACTTGCATGTTACGAGCATTTTCCTCCAGTATCTCCAGGGCATGATGCATTCTCACCGGGTCTGTGTTAACCAGGGGGTCGTCCAGGACCACCAGCTGCTGTTCTTCACTGGAGAGTATGTTTCCCAGTGCCAATCTGAAAAGATACCAGACCTGCTCCTGAGTTCCGAAGGATAAAAGATCAAGGGATGCTTCTTCTCCCTGAGTATTAACTGATTCAGGTTTCATCCTCAAATCAAACTTCAAAGAGTATTTAGGGCCTAATAATCTTTCCATGTCTTCAGTTACCCTAATTTCAAGTGGTTCTGCCAGTTTACTGATGGTGTTTTCCTGATAATGGGATGTGAGGTTGTGCAATAGTTTAATTGCTGCAACTTCTATTTCCAGTTCTTTTTCCTGAATCTTTAGTTGTGTTAGTTTCTCCTCAAGAACACTGGAATCAGTTGATTGAGCCATAAGCATGGAAAGCTCCCTTTCCATCCCAGCGCGATTAATTTCCTGTCTGCGGATTTCATCATCCAGTCTTTCAACTTTACTTTTCAATCCATCAAATGCCTTCCGTGGTCTAATTTCTTTTTCCTCCAATTCGTCCTGGTAAACAGTTAAAACCCTTTCTTTTTGTTCAATTTTGAGGGAAATCTGATTTAATTTATATTCCCTTTCTTCAATTGATAATCCGTCATCAGTTAATATGCTCAGTCTATTTTCAATCTCTTCTTTGCGCTGATTATTACCATGAAGTTTAGTTTTTAATTCCACAATGATATCTGCAGTGCTTTTAATAGTTCCCCTATCATTTTCCAGGATTTCGTTAAGTTTCTGGCGGTCTTTTTGAAGCTGGTTCAAAACCCCCTCCATAAGGTTAATCTTAACTGATAACTCTTCCCTTACACGTATCTTGTCCTTACTTTCACATTCTTTGTAAGCAGATCCAGCTGGTATTTTATCCCAATTTGATTTAATCCTATTTTCAAGTGATTTAATCTCCTTTAGAAGTTCATCTTCACCTTTTTTACTCTTTTTGTTAAGCTGTGATTGTAACCATTCAATATCCTTTTTTAAAGATTCTTTCTGGTTCATCAAGCTCTTAAGCTGAGGTAAATCAGCCTGAGGGAAAGGGGCGATTAATTCCTGGTACTGGTTTTTGAAATTTTCCAGTCTTTCCTTCATTTCCTGCACATCCTGACTGCCACTGGTGACCTCAATTACTCCTACACCATCAATTACTATTTTCAACGATTGATGAGCAGTCCAGGTAGCAGATTCACCATCCAGATAGAATGAAGCGTTTTCACGGTCCAGGAAAATGTTACCTGAAATCTTATTATGGGTGGTAGCTTTAATGTTCAGACCCATGGCATTGAGACTGGTTTGGGCATCGTGAATGTCCTGAGACAATCCTTCAATTTTGGCAAATTCTTTATCATCCGGCACCAAAATGGGATCATATTTTTCTTTGGTGATTTTTAAATCATCTTTAATCTCAATAATCTCATTTAACTGATTTTTTTTCTCATCTAAAGCTTGTTCATCCATTACTGCAGTGTGGGCGATCCCTACGATTCTTTTTTCTCCCATATGGGTGCTTAGCTGTTGATCTAAATTTCTGATGGCAGAGGTGTCGTCTTCCATTTTATGATTTAAGTTCTCTGATTCTGATTTTAAAGGGTCTAACTGGAGGTTTATTTCATCACTGGACTTGATGATTTTATCAATCTCGGTTTGGCCTCGGATAATCTCATCTAAACGTTCCCGGGTTGTTAGGTATTCTGTTTCCAGTTCCTGTACTTCCCTTTCCAGCTTTTCCCTGTTTCTTTGATGCTGGTATGCTTCATCTACCCCTTGAGCCAGTTGGGATTTTTCATTTTTTGCTGCTTCTAAACTGGATTTGTTTTTTTCAAAGAGAATCTTATTATCCTCTAATGTCCTCATGAGTGTTTCTTTTTTCATTATATTGGCTTGGGATAGGCTCAGTTCATTTTTTAGTTTGATTATTTCCTCTTTTAAAGTTCCCAGCTGGCTCTTTTTTTTAAGTTCTTTCTTTTTGGGTGAGAAATTTTCCAGAAATCTGGAATTGATGTTTTTCAGAACATTTTTTTCCTCTTCCGATTCAATGGTAGCCCCTACCATTTTCTGCATGGAAGAACGGGTTTCATGGTTGAGTTCTTCCTGGATGATGGGAGTTCCCTGCACCATCCACAGTGTCTGTCCCAATCCCCAATATTCTGGTCTGGTGTCCCCTCTGGTGGGCATTTGACCACCCACCAGTTCTATGAGTTGTTTATCTGCCTTATCTCCTTCTGCGATTTGCATCCAGGAACCCTGATCCATTTTCTCCAGTAAACTCTTCCTATCCTGGAATCCCTTGGTGATACGGTATTTTTGACCATTTTTGGTGAAGCTAATGTTACTTCGAGGATGAAGGGATGTGCCCCATGGTTTCAGGGATTTGATTTTTTGGGAGTTACTGGTGTGCTTGGAGTAGAACGTGGTGATTACAGAATCAATCAAAGTGGTTTTTCCACTCTCATTAGGGCCGTATAAAATATTTAAACCTTCTTTAAGGTTGATTTGCACCGGTTTTCTGAATTTTTTCCAGTTCTCCAGCTGGATGGTATGTATGTTCATGGTCTTGCCTCCCGGATCATCTGGTACATTATGAGAAATGCTCGGTTAATGATTTCAGGAGACAATCCCTCCAGAACATCTTTATCCCGGAGTTGACTGAATATTTCCCTGGTGCGTTCTGGATCCAGATCAGAATATTCCTGCATTTCTGGCTGAGTTTTCATCAAAGCCATCAATGCCTCGAAGGTCTGATTAACCACTGCCCCCTCAGGAAGAAGTGCTTTTAGTTCAAAAAGATTAGGTTTAAGATATAAATCATCTTTTATTATATTTAGGTGCATGAATTTGTTCTGGAATTCGTGGGGAATGTTTTCCAGGTAGTTTATGGTGTCATGGTCAGTGACTCCACTGAGGTTAAAGGATAAAACCCTGTTCTGGGGGTCGGGTGTTTGCTGGATGTTAAGATGCAGGGTTTGGGCATCAGTTATGCTACTTATTTCCAGTTTATGTTTTTCCCAGAGGAGGGTACCTACATCCAGTTCCTGGATAACTGGTGCTGAATGTGGCTTTTCAATATCAACAATCACTGCTTTTCCACTGGTTTCTTCACCAAATTTAGTGGTTTCAGGGGTTCCAGGATACACAGTACGGCTGATACCTTCAGGGTCCTGGAAAGTACGGTATGAATGCCATTCTCCCAGTGCAAGATAGTCCAGATCTGATAAATGGGTACGATTGGGGTTAATTGGGAAGTTGGGATCATCTATATACCCTTCAATTGCCAGGTTTCCATGGGCCAGGCCAATGGATATTTCATTTCGGGAATTATAATCTGGATCATCAGCCTTGATCCAGTCTGTAGGGTCATTCTTGGATTGTTTTTGGCTGACTGGAGAGGGGTAGATTGTAACATCATGGTAGGGTACGGAGAATGGTTCAGATTCCATAAAGATTGTTACGTTATTCAGGGTTTCCCAGACCGGATCCCAGTATAATGAGTCAAGGGTGAGAGGATCATGGTTACCGGGAATTATATAAATAGGGACTGTGGTGCTTTGCAGTATTTTAGAAACAGTGTTTAGAAGCTGCTTATCCACGTTGTTATTATCGAACAGGTCTCCAGCAACCAGTATAAAATCAACATCTCCGGCATGGTCCAATATTTTCTGGACACTATCTATTCTTATTTGCCTTGCTTTTTCAGCTTTATCTTCTAACTGGCTGTATTTCATCCCCAGGTGCCAGTCTGCAGTGTGTAAGAATTTCACCAATGTTATAACCCCCATTAATCATTTGGATAATTATCAATCGTTATTATTAACGTTTAGGTACAATTATACACGAAATTCTAAATATTTATATGTTAAATTTTATTATACGTTGTTATTATTAATATAATTTATTAAAAGTAATACAAGTCATTTTAAATCAAATTTTTATTTCAATTGAATTCCCTATATCTTTATTGTTAGATCAATATAACAGTAATATATT
Organism: uncultured Methanobacterium sp.; assembly: GCF_963666025.1. Taxonomy (NCBI): domain Archaea; kingdom Methanobacteriati; phylum Methanobacteriota; class Methanobacteria; order Methanobacteriales; family Methanobacteriaceae; genus Methanobacterium; species uncultured Methanobacterium sp. The sequence goes on from NZ_OY762552.1 coordinate 2,939,950, forward strand.
AATCCGGATAAATTAAAATTTGGAGGTTTTTTAATGATTATTTACATGCAATAAAATCAGATAATTACTTGAAAATTCAATGAATTGATATTATGGAAGTTTTTTCATGATCAATACCCACCTATAAATATCATCCTATAATTGTGGGATATTTCTGAATGAACAAAATAATCCTATTTATATTCTATTTTTAACAGATAAAAAATGTAATTTAGTTAGATCTTATTCAATAGGCTCTTATTTAATCAAAAAAATATCTTTAAAATTCCTAGACTTAAAATATTGAAATTCGGTGACAGGATGGAAAAGAAAACTTTCATAAGTCGGTGGAAACTCCCTTCAAAACCCACTGGCCCCATAGAGTGGGGAAAAGCTATAAAATCAATTTTACTAATTTTTCTGGCGGTTATAATAGCTCAATTAACGGGATTAGGGGATGGAATTAAGTTAATAATGCTTATTACCCTCAATGCCACTATAATGATTGACCTACCTTTACCTTTCCGTAAAATCATACAGGTGACACTACTGGGATTCTTTTTAACACTTCTAGCCTTCATATGTTCTTTTTTATCACTTTCAAGCCTGCCAGTTTTCCTTTTATTCACGATAATCATGGCATTTTTTTCATCCTCCCTGTTTATATTCAGTGAAACCGCAGGTTCACTGGGCTTTTTAATATTCATTAATTACATATTCTCGGTCATATTCATTAACCAGACAGTGAATATCCGTGAATGGCTGCTGTACATAATCTTGTCATTCCTTGTAGCCAGCATCCTCCTCATTCCTAGGGCACTGGGAAGAAAAACCGACATATTAAGGATGATTGCTACAACCTTCTTACCCGAAACTTCTATTGAAAAGGTCTTATCAACCAGGCAGGCCCTGTCTGGATTACTGCTTGAAGAGAGGAATTACTATCTTTTAAAGATTGGAACATATCTAACCAGATACCGAACATACAGTAAACTTATCATATCCACCATGGAATGCCAATCACAGGAACTATACCATGGATTCATGGATTCTGTGGATAAAGCCAGTATAAAAATCGCATCCCACCTTACTGGTACTCCAGATCAGGTTGATTTAACACTTGTTCATCATGAACTTGAAAAAATAGAGAAAGGATCTGAATATAAGAATAAATCTAATGAATTTAAGAATAAATCAAAAAATACTTCTGGTTTTGAGGGAACTAACCCTACAAACTTATTGATTAAGCTCAGATTTTTACTGGAACGGGCTAATGAATTGTTACTAGAAGAATACCCTTCGGTAACTAAAAGATCATTTTCCTCACCACGCAACAGGCTCAGTGAGGTGATTGCTGCAAACTTTAATCTGAACAATATGTACATTCACCATGTGCTGCGGTTTTCATTAGCCCTCACCCTGGGACTCCTGGCAGTTTACCTATCCCCCTACCATGATAGGGATTTTATCTGGATTACCATGGGTATTTTGATTATAATGAAACCGGATGTAACCAGCACCATTAACAACTTCATATCCCGTGGGTTATTCAATTTCCTGGCAATTATACTGGTATTAATCATGGGATTACTTTTCCCACATGATATTCTCCTCCTGTTGGGGTTCTTGATGCTGTTTTTCTTCAGAGCATTTTTCCCAAATTATATGGGACTATCACTCATGGCCATCACTGTTTTTGTGGTCTTAACCTGGCCCACTGGGCCCCTGTGGGGAAATGCCATAGCCAGAATCATTGACATAACCCTCGGTGGAATTATTGCATTTTGCTGTGCTTACCTGATTTGGCCCGGTAAGCAAGCTGTGAACATCCCGAAACAGATCGCCCGGAACATCCGAGCCAACTGTGAATATGCAGAAAATATATTCAGGGAAAGTATTAACGGTGATAATGATGGAATAACCCCTAAAAGTTATAGAAAATATTTACTTGAGGAAAAAAACCTGGAATCATCCCTGAGGAAAGTTGAAGATACCTTTCAGGATGTGGGAGAAGATATATCCCTATTTAGGGAACTGGGTGTCATAAACCGTAAGTTATCCTCTGATCTAACCGAAGCCAAATCATTACTTGAGTCTGGAGAATCGATTAAAGATATCACACGATACTCAGAACAGTTAACCAGTGCCATGCGAGAAATAGCTTTATCTGTTGAGAAAAATGTTATCCTACCCCCGGTTACAATCGACAGGATTCCAGATAAGGGGGATATTTTAGAAGAAACAATTGAAAACTATTTGAACATGATAATAAATGATGTTCATTACCTTCAGTTAGATGTGGAATTAGCCTTGCGTTTGGGAGCATTTAAAAAGTAGAGTAACCTGATTTAGTAGGGTGATTATTGTATAGCGGATCCTAGAGTCTTTAGAATTGTAATTTAAGGTAATAAATGTTTTGCTATAATATATGTCCTATTATTTGGAGAATTTTCGAAACACGGCCCAATATCTTTTTAATGTATTCATTATTTAAATCCAATGCAAATTTTGATTTTGTTTTTATTAAAATTGTGTATTTGAATGAAAAAAAGACTTTGCTTAAGTTAATTTTTTAATAGAGCAATTCTAATTATATAATATGGTTGATAGTAAGGTTGATAAAACTAAACAAAAGATTTTAGATGCAGCTTTAAAATTGTTTAGTGAAAAGGGATATGCTGGTGCTACTACTAAAATCATAGCAGCCAATGCAGGTTTTACTGAGATGACATTATATACCAAGTTTAAAACTAAACAGAATCTTTTTGATCAAGTTATGATATGTGGCATGAAAAAATTGAATGAAGATGCATCTTCCATTTTATTAGTTGATAAGGAATTTGAAAGCCCTGTGGACTTTTTAGATAGTTACGTTAGAAATTTGGAAAAGTTTGTATGGAATAACTTTGAATTCTTCAAATTAGGGTTCAATCAGGAGAGAAAAATATCTGAAAAGTTTCTGATGGAAGGGTCGTATGATTTTAGTAAATATATTGAAAAAAATCTTCCCAATCAGAAAATAGATTATATGGCATTCACACTTAACATATTCTCATTCGTGTATATGTACGATCTCGGTAAGTATCATGGTCGTCAGGATACAAGCATTGAAGTTGTTTTAGATAAATTTATCTATAATCTTTCACTGTCACTCAAATAATTCGTGGAATAATCCTTAAATCTGTAAATATCAGGTTTTTTTAAATTTAACATGTTTAAACTAACTCTTTCCTATAATTATCATTGCTAAAATCCTATTTTTTTCTTTATTATAATTATCTTTATATTAGATGATAGCTTAATATCTTTTATTATAGTCTCTTATAAGGTACTATAATTTAAATTTTGTACATAATAAAGTAAAATAACTGTCAAATTTGTAGATAAAAATTGTAAAGGGAGGTGAAAACATAAAAAAACAAAATTTTCTGCTTATATTCATAGCACTACTTTTAGCCATTATTTTATCAGGCACAGTTTCTGCTGCAGATGGAGATATAATATACGTTAATGGTTCATCAGGACTGGATACCAACAATGGTTTCACTCCAAACACAGCTAAATTAACCATTAAAAACGCAACAGGAACAGTAAATCCCAACGGAATAGTAAACATCACCGATGGCATCTACACCGGCCCCGATAACAGTGGTATAACCATTGATAAAAACATGACCATTAATGGTGAAAGCCAGACAGGTACAATAATTGACGCTGAAAAACAAAACAGAATTTTCACAATCCTCAGTGGTATAACTTTTACCCTACAAAACATAACACTCACCAACGGAACATCCGTGGATGGTGGAGCCATCCTCAACTATGGAACATTAACCATAAACCAAAGCACACTCACACAAAACACCGCAACCTCTGGTGGAGCCATCTACAATGATAATGGAACATTAACCATAAACCAAACCACTCTCACACAAAACACCGCCACTACTGGTGGGGCCATTTACAACGACGATGGAACATCTGAGATTCATTTCAGCAGGATTATCGGGAACAACAATATTGACGTGTATCGCAACGGGGGAACTGTTAATGCAACTCTGAATTGGTGGGGTTCCAACTTCTTGGGAACTTATCCTATCTCCGAGAACAGAGCAAATAGTGATGTGATTATTGATCCATGGGTAATCTTAACTGTAAACGCAACTCCCAACAACATAAAAAACGGGGAAACATCAACAATCACTGCGGATTTCAACCATATCAACGGCGGTGCTCTTTTAACTGGTGGTAATATACCTGACGGGAATATAAAACTGGATGTGCCATGGGGAAGCTTCACTAACTCAGGAATCAGTCATTCATTAACAGGAAATACTGCAGCAGGTATTATGTCTGGTACATTTTATGCTATTGAAGGATCAATAAATCCATTGTACAATCCGGTTGAAGTTACTGCAACTGCAGATGAATACACTACCACTAACGCAGAATCCGAATATATTTACATTAACCCAGTAGCTTACCTCAACATTACCAAGACTGCCAATGTGACCAATGCCAATGTAGGGGACATAATACAGTACAACATCACCATAACCAACAACGGACCAGATAATGCAACTGTTATTCAGTTAGAAGACTTTTTACCAGTTGGAACTGAATTTGTTAGTGCATCCCCAGCGCCTGACATCACATCTTCATCCTTGATAACATGGACTAACGTTTTGGCTGCATTAGGTATTCCTGAATTAACTCCAGGCACAAGCGTGTCGATTTTAGTTAACCTGCTCGTCCTGCCTTCAGCATCAGGCACTACCTTGACTAACCAAGTAAACATCACATCTAACCTATACCCTTACTTCAACGAAACTACAGTTAATGTGAACGTTAATCAAGCCTTCATGGAGTTGAACAAGACGGTTAACAACACCAGGCCCAACGTTGGTGAAACAGTACTTTATACCATTGTAGCTAAAAACAACGGACCCCATACTGCAAATAATCTAATTGTAACAGACACTCTACCAACTGGTTTGGACTTTGTCAGTTGCACTGGCGGCGGTGTTTGGGACCCAGTTTCCCGTACTGTTACTTGGCCATCGGCAGTTGTGTTAAATGGTACCAACGTGACTTACTTCCTCACTGCACTGGTTAATTCAACCAGTTTAGCTGGTACCAACGTCACCAACATGGTAAATGAAACCCACACCGAATATCCAAATAATTCAACAACAAACTATACCATCTACGTACCTAAAGCAGACCTTTACATCCAGATAACCAGTAACAACAACAACCCCACAGTAGGTGAAACATTCACCCTCAGATACAAACTGGGAAACTATGGACCAGATGATGCACTAAACGTTACCATAACCATCCCCATACCAGACGGATTTGTCATATCCAAAATCGAAGGAGATGGAAACTGGACTATCGTGGGAAACAACATAATCTGGACCATGAACAACGTAACAGTAGGAGACCCTGATCTGTACGTCTCTGGATGGGCAAGATGGGCAGGTAATTTCTTGTTTGGAGCGTCAATCCTTTCAGATACCTTCAGTTCCAACACCATGGGCGTTAGTTCACTAAGCCTAACCACACAACCTCAAGTAAACGCTGTAAGCGAAACCAGCAAAACCATTGGAATGCAAAACACAGGAACACCCATCGCAGGAATAGTCTTAGCTATCTTAATGGTACTCGGCGGATTTATTGGAACCCGTAAAAAACAATAAAAGGGAATCTATTCCCTTTTCCTACCTTTTTTTTATTTTTAAAATTTCAATACCTAAAAACCTTTGACTTATGAAAAGTGTCTATATACAAGACCTTTATTTAAAAAAGGTTATCTTAAAAATTATGGTGAATTCATTATCATGACTTTCAAAGATTATTATAATTCAAAATAATTGATTTACCCCTAGAATATGGCACAAACTGATAAAAAATTATAAAAAAAGTGGCTTTGTAGAAACCCTTATTTTTTTTATTTGAAATTGAGGTTTTTTGTAGATTTTTTTGTAATAAAAAAAATTTGTTAGTTTTAGGTTTTGTTTTTCCTGTTTTCACTTGAAATTATAGCTACATATTTTTAAAACAGGTTGCTAAAGTATTTATAATGAGAAAGGGGAATAATATTATTATGATTAGCGAAATCTATTATTCCCCTGTTTATAGTGGAGTTTCAAAGCAATTAAATCTTTTGGATTTTAATTTTAAAAATTCTAAAATTCAATGTTTAAAAAGTGTTTTAAACAAGAATAGTGAATTAAAAGAAAATAAACTGGTGAAATTCATCGAAAGAACGTATTATTATGTTAAAATAGCGATAAATAAGTATTCTAATGCTTTTTCAAATCATTTATATTCACAACATGCTTTATTCACGATATTGGCAATGAAAATTTACACAAAATCAACATATCGTGAAATAATTGATTTTATTGATGTTTCAGACGTAATTAAGAGATATTTGAGAATAAAAAAGGTTCCACACTTTACAACGATCCAAAAATTTTTTAAAAGACTACCTTCAAAACAAATTAGAGAAATTAACCATTTAATATTATCATTAAACGATATTAAAGCAGATATAATAGCATTAGACGGCTCTGGTTTTACGAATGATTATGCAGACAAGTATTATGCAAAAATACGGCAAAAAGAAAGAAAAAGCTACATAAAAAACCATTTAACAATAGACGTAAAAACACGCCTTATTTTATATTATCAAACATCACGTGGACCAAAATACGACACACAATTTGCAAAACCCGCATTAAGACAAATCAAAAAGTATAAACCAGATTACATAGTAGCAGACAAAGCATATGACACAGAACCAATAAGAAAATGCATAAATGAAGAACTCAAAGCATTTGACCAAATACCCCTCAAAAACAGAGCAAAAAAAGGACAATACAGACTAAAAAGCCCAACAATATTCCGAAACAAAATATACGCAAAAAGAAACAATATAGAAAGCATATTTTCAACAATAAAAAGAAAATTCAACGGCACAAACCATAGCAGAAGCACAAAACTATCAAACAAAGAAACCAAACTCAAAAACACAATA